>NZ_FOOK01000002.1:51982-200564 GCF_900113175.1 Planifilum fulgidum
TCAATCCCTTATAGGTAACCTACAAACGGCAAAAGGGTAAGGTCGCCGAGTTGGCCCTGGGCTATGTTTCAATCCCTTATAGGTAACCTACAAACCCTAAAAAAGACCGCCAGATCCATCATCTGCGTATTTACACTATAACCTTCGGAAATAATTTCGTCAATTGGGAAAATGGCCGTTTCTCTACTTTCGCTTGGCTTTCGGAGGATTGGAAGAAAATGAAAGTGTCGTCGACCTCCAGGGGTTTTTGCATGACCGGAGGTCGATGACACTTTCACTTATTTCTCGCAGTCACTGCACCACAATTTTGTCGGCCCGACGGAGACCGTGTGTCAATCTTCCTTGAGCGACTTTGGCACGCCGATCCGCGTTGTGACGTTGTCCGCCTCCTATCTCTCCCAACGCTTCACTGCCAACGTTTCCGGATCCAGCGCCACCCGGATGGTTTGTTTCACACCGGGAGTGCGGCCGACGGAGCGCAGGCGGATGCCGTCGGAGGTCCGCCCCTCGACGACGGTGCGCACGCGGATTCCGTCCCAGGTCATTGACATGGCCCCCGTCCATTCCGGATCTTCCCTGAGCCGTGCCTGAACCACGGCGATTCCCGCTTCCGCCGCGTACTGAGCCCGGAGCATTTCCCAATCCAGAAGTTGATGGCGCCGGTGATTGACCGCATGAAGGGCTCCCGCGGCGATCAGGAGGAAAACCAACAAAGTGACCGCCAGAACGAGGGGCAGGGCCGCCCCCCGTTCATCCAACCGAGATCCCGCATGCCTCATCGGTTGTTCACCCGGCCCCGGACGTAGGTTTTGACGCTGAGGTCGGCGTACCAGTTTTGCAGCCCGAGGTCCAGCCAAACCCCGTCCTTGTCCGGATAAAAGCCCGCATAATACACTTCCTGAAGCAGGACGGTGGTTCCGGAAAACCGGGTTTCCCCCGGTTTTCGCACGCTGCGGATCACCCGCCGGCGATCCTGTTTGTAACGGATGGTCTCCCCTGTCGGCAAATCGAACAGGAGCTCCCCTTCCGGAGAAAGCCGAAATCGGGATCCCCGGCGAAGTTCATCCCGCACATCGGAAACAAAGGCGCTCGCTTCCTCCTGCAACTGTATCCGGCCCATCCCCTCTTTCATCCCCGCCTCCACCGCGTGGCCCAGTGAGAACACGACCGGAATGAGCAGGACCACCAGGCTGAGGGCGACGGCCAACTCCACGTAGGTGAAACCCCGTTCTCCCGTCACGGGACAAATTGAAGTCCCCTTAACCGCAGCTTCCTGTCGATTCCTTGCGCATCCTTCCATGCCACCATCACATCCGTGCGCATCAATCGCCCCCGAACCTCCTTTTTCCATTCAATCCGGTAAAGGGTTCCCTTCGCGGCTTCGCCCCGGCGCTTCTCCGTCCCGCGGGCTGGATGGAGATCGGTTTCCCGCTGGAGGCGTTCCATCTTCTCCTGCAGCAGGAGTTGCGCCTCGAACCGTTGGCTCGCCAGATGCTGGGCTCCCCGCCATTCCAGAAAAACGGGAATGGCCGCCGCCATCACGCCGAGGACCATCAGGGCGGTCACAATTTCAGCCAGAGTAAAGCCCCTCTCATCCCGCCGCATCAGGGGTCCACCTCCACTCGGGGGCGGCCGGAGGCGACCTGAATCACGACGCGTCCCACCGTTTTCCCCTCCCGCTCCAGCCACAGGGTGCCTCCCCGCACCTGGCCCGATGGGCGAAAAAGGATTTTTCCCGAAGGATAATTGCTCGACAGGCGGTAACGGGGCCGCAGGGATGCACGGCGGAATGTTTTCCCTTCCCGCACCAGCCGGTATCCGTCCCCGGAGGGATCGATGCGGAGCTCCGTCACCGTCTCCCGGCTTTCCGCCTCCCGCTGAGCCAACCGGAGGTCGGAAGCCAAGGCGTCCAAGGTGAGTTTTCGCTCCAGCCGCTCTCCGATCTGAAAAAAGGCGGGGACGGCCAAAGCGGCCAGCAGCCCGAGGAGGGTCAAGGTCAGGACCAGTTCCACCAGGGTCCAGCCGCCTTCATTTCTGATCCTTCGCTCATCCATCCCCATGGACGGTGCAATTCACCCTCTTCTCTTCGGAGGCGTCCGGCCGAATCCGGTACGTTCCCTTTGCGGGACAGGCGGGTTCGGTCCGCAAAAACCCCCTTTGCCTCAGTTCCGCCACGCCCCTGGGATACCTGCCCACTTCCAGGAAGAAATTGTCCGCCTGGGCGCCGATCAGCCGGCGATTGGCCGCACAGGCCTTTTCCTGCGCCGTTTCTCCCGCCGCTTTCAGATTGGGCAAAGCGATCGCCACGATCACCCCGATGATGAACAAGACCACGAGCATCTCGATCAGCGTGAGCCCCCGCTGATCGCGGAGCACGCCTTTGTCCACCTCTTTATCCTCCTTTCCTTCCTCTCATATAGCCCTGGTCAGCTGCAACATCGGCAGAAAAAGGGCGATGACGGTGACGGCGATCAGCACGCCGATGAGAAAGATCAGCAAAGGCTCCAGACTGTGGGTAAGCTTTCGGGATCGTTCCCGGATCACGTTTTCCATCGCCCGGGCAAGGGTGAGCAGGGATTGGTCCAAACGTCCCGTCTCCTCGCCGAGGGCGACCCATTGGGGCACCGCCGGCAGAAACAATTGCCCGCCTTCAACGGCCAGAGAGCGGTTGAAGGATTCCCCTGCCAAAAGCCGCGTCCGGATCCGATCGATCCCCTCCGCCAACGAGGGCCAGGGCGTGAGGGACCGCATCGTTTCCAGGGCAGTGAGAAGGGGAATCCCCGCAGAAAGCATGGCCCCCAGCTGAACCGACAAATAGTGCGTGAAACGATACAAAAAATAATGGCGCACCCCCGGAATCCGATACAGCCAACGCGTCCACCTCCACCGCTTCCGGGGCGGCAGCCGGCGAACGAGGAGAGCCGTCGCCCCGATCACCGCCGCGAGACAAAGCATCGCCATGAATCCGCTGCGGAGCAATCCGTAAAATCCGAGAAGCAGCCGGGTGAACAGGGGAAGCTCCATCCCCATCGACGCGTACAATTCGGCAAACCGGGGAATCACGGCGGTCACCAGGAACAAAAAGGCCAGGATCACGAGGATCATCACCACGGCCGGGTACAGGAGGGCCTGTCCCAGATCCCGCAGAAACTCCCCTTTCTCCCGGTAATAGCTCTCGCCCTGGCGCAGGCCAAACGCATACTCCCCGTGCTCCTCCGCCGCCCGGATGAACGATACATACAGGGCAGGAAATCCTTCCGCCCGAAGGGATTCCGACAGACTGGCCCCCGCCTCCAGGGATTGACAGATCCGCTCCGCCTCCGCCGGGCTGAGAATCCCTTGTTGACCCAGCAGGCGCAGGCTGGGGGTCAGCGGAAATCCGCTGTCGAGCAGAATCGCCAATTGCTGGCTGAAAAGAACCAACCGTTCATGGGACCAACGCCTCCTAAACAATCCCCTCCACCACCCGGAAGCCCTCCTCCTTCGTCGTCAGCCCCCGGCGCACCTTCTCCATCACCGCCTCCCCCAAGGACCGATACCCCTTTTCCCGAAAAGCCTTCCGCAATCGGGACAAGGGAGCCCGTTCGACGATGAGGCGCTGGAGTTCCTGATCGATTTCCAACACCTCAAACACGCCGATCCGGCCGAAATAACCCGTCTCCTGGCACTCCCCGCAGCCGGCCCCCCGGCATCGGGAACACAGGAGGCGCACCAACCGCTGTGCGATCACACCGTTCAAAGCGGAGGCGACCCGGTAGGGCGCGATTCCCATATCCAGCAGCCTCGTGACCGCGCTGGCGCCGTCCCCCGTGTGCAGGGTGGAAAAGACCCGATGGCCGGTCAACGCGGCGCGAACGGCGATGTCCGCCGTCTCCTGATCCCGGACCTCCCCGACCATGATCAGATCGGGATCCTGTCGCAACACCGCCCGAAGGCCCTGGGCAAAGGTGAGGCCGGCTTTCGGGTTGATCTGAACCTGGGTGATGCCGCTGATCTGCAGTTCCACCGGATCCTCCAGGGTGACGATGCTCACCTCGGGCCGGTTCAATTCCTGCAGAATCGCGTAAAGGGTGGTGGTTTTCCCCGAACCGGTGGGGCCGGTGACGATGACAAGCCCATAGGGACGGAAAATGAGCGAAAGGAGCCGGTCCAAATCCTCCGGATCCAGCCCCAGCTCCGACAGGGTGAGAAATTCCGGCCGATGGCGGAGCAGCCGCAAGACCACCTTTTCTCCGTGCAGGGTGGGCATGGTGGAAATCCTCACATCCACCCGCTCTCCCCGGCTGGTGATGCTCATCGCCCCGTCCTGGGGAAGGCGCTTCTCCCCGATGTCCAGATGACCCATCACCTTGATGCGGGAGATGACCGGATTCATCTCCGAACGGGACAGGACTTGGGTGGTCACCAATTGCCCGTCGATCCGCTGACGAATGCGGAGTCCCTCCGGCTGGGGCTCCAGATGAATGTCGCTGGCCCGGTTTTGGATGGCCCGATCCAGCATTTCGGATACGTACAGCGCTACATCCATCGATCACCACCTCAAAAATTGGATCTGATTGATTTGAATTCCATTTATTCGACGCTTCCTAACATTCTCCTCCAAGATTTTTGAAATTTCGACCTTCATCCGGTATTTACTCCGTTTGATCGAAACAAGTGCATACTAAAAACCGATATGATCCATAATAAAATTGCCCGATGGGGAGTAGCCAAGAGGTAAGGCAACGGACTTTGACTCCGTGATGCGCAGGTTCGAATCCTGCCTCCCCAGCCAAAAACCCGGAAACATCCGGGCAAGTCCGACAAATTGCAAAGTCCGGAATCGGGGAGGGGATTTTTCGCGTCTTGAGCGATAAAAATCCCCTTCCCTTCGTCGCCGCGGGTCCCGGAATGTCCGGGTTTTTCTGTTTACATATATTTTCACTGGACGCAATCCCTGTAAGCCCTTAATATAAAAAAAGCATCAGCGTTGAAGCACAGGTGGTGAAATCCGTGGCGATTCTTTGGATTGTTGTCGCAGCTTTGGCCTGCCTGTTGGCCATCGCCCGCTTCAACACCTATAAGCCGAATGTCAAGCGGGTGGAACTGAAGGTGGCGCATTCCCTGAACGGAAAGCGTCTGAACATTCTTCACCTCACCGATCTGCACATGGAAAAGTGCTCCATCCAGCCCCAGGCGCTTTTGCGCCTCGTGCAGGGAGAACGAATCGACCTGATCGCCCTGACCGGGGATTATCTCGATACAAAGGAAATGACCGGACGGTTTCTTCAATATCTCGACGCTTTGGCATCCCTGAAGCCCCGTTACGGAATGTATGCCGTCTTTGGCAATCATGATTACGTCATCGCAGACCATCTTCCCTATCTGAAGCGGGAAATGGAAAAGCGGCACTGCGTCGTCCTGCAGAACGAACATCGAACCGTCTCCCTGGAGGAAGGGACCGATCTTCACATCATCGGCATCGACGATTACTTCACCGGCCGCAGCGATGTGGACCGCGCGTTTCGGGGAGTGAACGGCAAAGGCATCCGCCTCGTCCTGACCCATGATCCCAACATCGTCCTGGAAATGAAATCCGTCTCCTTTGATTACTTGCTGTCCGGACACCTTCACGGCGGTCAAATCCACTGGCCCAAACCGTACCATCTGAAGCGGATGGGAAAGCTGCCGCACCTGAAAATCATCCGCGGCCTTCATTATCACCGGAACCGGGCCTTCTACATCAGCGAGGGGCTCGGACAGACCGGCCTCAATCTGCGGCTGCGCTCCCGTCCGGAAATCACATTCCACACTCTGTGCGAATCAATGGAAAAGTCGACCGTTTAAACCGGTCGACTTTTTGTCAGCAGATGTTCCTGAATCACTCTCGCCCCGGCCAGGGAAGAGTCCGGCCTTCCCAACTCCCGGGCCCGCCTGCTCATCTCCCTCAGCCTCTCCCGGTTTTCCATCAACGCGCGGATCTGCCTCGCCATCTCCGCCGGCTCATCCTGGCGAAGAGCGACCCGTTTACGCATTAAAAAACGGCTGTTCCTCTCCTCCTGGCCGGGAATCGGGCGGCAGATGAAAATGGGCAACCCGCAGGCCAACGCCTCGGATGAAGTAAGCCCCCCCGGCTTGGTGACGATGATGTCAGCCGCATGCATGAAGTGGACCATGCTCTCGACAAAGCCGTGCAGGTGGATACTCGAGTCGCCCCCGAACTGCTGCCGAAGGCGCTCATACAAGGAACGGTTCTTTCCGGTCACCACCACCAATTGGTGTGCGGGCAACATCCGGCGAAAGTGAACCATGCACTCCTCGATCGGTCCGAGGCCGATTCCCCCGCCCATGAGCAGGATCGTGAAGCGATCGGGTTCGAGCCCCAGCATTCTCCGCAAAACGGATTTGGGCGGCTGCGGCTTCGAAAATTCCGGGTCGATCGGGATGCCGGTTCGGTGGATCGCCTCATCCGGAACGCCGAACCGCCGCCGCAGCTTCTTGGCCACATCCTCGTGGGCAACGAGGAAGAAATCCACTTCCGGATGAACCCAAAATCCGTTGACGTCGAAATCGGTGATCGCCGCTCCCAGCCGAAAGCGGTCGCCCATGCGCTCCTTGATCACGCCCAGGGCGCTCAGACAAAAGGCGTGGGTGCACACCACCACGTCCGGCTGCATCTCCTCCAACGATTCCTGGAGGCGCCTCGACAACAACTTTCCCAAAGACGTTCGGAAGCGGTCGCTGATCTCCCCTTCCCGACTGTAGGCGGCCCCCCAAAGGGCAGGTGCGTATTGGAGCGTGTTCAGATAGACCGCCCGGGTCAACTGTTCCAACTGCCTGCTCACAAGGTGCATTCCGCACCAGATCTCCGCCCTGAGCTCCGGTTCCACCCGGGACAACCCCTGACTCAGAGACCTTGCGGCCTGAAAATGTCCGTTGCCTCCGATGGTTTCCGTCAAGATGAGCACTTTTCTCATTTTCATCACCGGCCGGTTTGTGGGATTTCTGCAACGTTAGCGTGTCCGGTTTCCCACCGCACCATCCGGCGCGCGGGACGTCCCTTGGCATGCCGCCTTTTTACCGGGGCGTGAGATATTGCTCAAAAAATTTCTCTTTAGAAATATATACCCGTTTTGGAACCAGATGATGTCCGACTTCCTTGAGCCTCCGCCAACCATCCGGGTGACAATTGGCCAAAATCAGTTTGAAAAGCCAGGACTTGTACCGCAGGTAAAAGGGGCCGCAGACCATGTCGCTGACATCGAAGCCCAATCGGCGGGCTCCCCGGTGCAGGAAAGTGGTTCCCAGGAGGACCTGAATCTCCTCCGAACGGGGGTGGTTCGCCACATACCGGGCCAGGGCGGGGAGTGACTCCCGAATGCTGTTCACCGTAAACAGCGCCAGCGGGATTCCCTCCAGGGATTGCTCCCGGATCATCTGGGCAAGCAGGCAATTGTGCAAGTGAAGTTTCACGTACCAATCGCCCTTTTTCAGGGATACGCCGTCGGAGGTGACCAGGGGTTCCCCCCTGTAACGCTTGACAACCACGCGAAAGAGATTGCGGTTTTCCTTGTCCACATATTTGAGCCGCGTCAGGCGGTAATAAATCCGGTCCCAGAGGCGCCATGCGGTGAGCAATCCGCCTCCGCTCATGAAAGGGGTTCACCTCCCTCCGGCGATGATCGCCTCTAAACTCAGTATGAAGGATTCCCACCGCCTTCGTTTCGGATTCCGGAGGCGCCTTCCCCTTTCAGGCTTTCAAGGCGGGTTTGCTCCGCAGGATCCTGCCCGCGATGAGAACAAAAAGCGTCAGACCGACCGGAACCGCCCAGGCCGGGAGATGCAGGGGGAGAAGAACAAACCGGCGCACGATGTCGTCCTCGACGATCAGCTGTCCGGCCGCGTATCCCAGAATCGCCGCCCCCGCATACACCAGCCACGGCAGACGGTTCATCACCAGCACCACGAGCCGGCTTCCCCACATAATGATGGGAATGCTGAGTCCCAGCCCAAGGAGAAGCAGCACCAGGTTCCCGTGGGCCACCGCCGCCACGGAAACCACATTGTCCAGACTCATCACCACATCGGCGACGAGGATGGTCTTGACGGCCCCGCTCAAGCTGCGTCCCGCGGACACATGGGTTTTGCTTCCGTTCTGGGTGAGCAGCCTCAGGGCGATCCACAAAAGCAACACCGCTCCGAAGGTCATCAGGAGGGGGATGTTCAAAAGCCACGCGGCGATGCCGGTCAAAGCCGCCCTGAGCAGCACGGCGGCCGCCGTCCCCAGGGCGATCGCCCGCCTCCTCTGGCGTTCGGGCAGAGTCCGGGCCGCCATGCCGATCACCACCGCATTGTCCCCGCTCAAAACGATGTCCAGAACGATGATATTGACCAGGCCGACCCAAAAGGTGGTATCCATCGAAACGTTCCTTTCCTGATTGTCGGTTCGGCCATGCGGCATCGCGGATCACGGATGTCTCCCCATCGGGAAAAACATCCGCGCCCACGCCCATCGGACAAATCCTCTCCTCCTTCCCTCCGGCTGGTCTTCAGGCGTCCCGTCCCTTTAAGGCATAGGGAAAGCGGCGAAAACCTCGGAAGGAGGGGCCCCTTTCGCGGACACCGCGCGGGGACGAACCAAAAGGACCCCTCCTCCCGGCCGACGCCGGCTCACTTCCCGTCAAAAATAGGTGAACTCCTTTTCCTCCCCGGGAACGAGTTCAAGCACCTCCGTCCCCTCCACCGCCGCTTCCACCAGCCGGTCCACTTCCAACCGGGACTCGGTTTTCCGCGTCGTTTCCAGATCCGGACGGGTTTTGGGAGACCGGGGCAGGAAGACCGTGCAACAATCCTCGTAGGGAAGCACCGATGTTTCATAGGTGCCGATCTTCTTGGCCAGGGAAACGATCTCCTGTTTGTCCATCCCGATCAGCGGACGAAGGACGGGAAGATTCACCACTTCATTGATCGCATTCATGCTCTCCAGAGTTTGGCTGGCCACCTGGCCCAGGCTCTCCCCGGTGACCAGGGCGAGGGCTCCCTCCCGCCGGGCCAACCGTTCGGCGATCCGGAACATCATGCGGCGCATCACGGTGATGGAATAGGACTCCAGGCACTTCTGGCGAATTTCCGTCTGAATTTCGGTAAAGGGAACGACGTGCAGCCGGATGCGCCCGGCAAATCGGGTGAGGATCCGGGCCAGATCGATCACTTTTTGCCGGGAGCGCTCGCTGGTGTAGGGATAACTGTGAAAGTGGACCGCCAAAAGCTCCGCTCCCCGTTTCAGGGACAGGTATCCGGCGACGGGACTGTCGATCCCCCCCGAAAGCAGAAGCATCACCTTGCCGCTGGATCCCACGGGAAGTCCGCCCGGCCCGGGCAAGTCGTCCCCGTACACATAGGTGTGCCCGCCCCGGACTTCGACGTGAACCGTCAGGTCCGGACGGTGAACATCCACGCGGAGACCCTTTACGTTCCGCAGAAGATGGGCGCCCACCTGGCGGTTGATCTCCGCGGAGGAAAGGGGGAAGGATTTGTCCGCACGCTTGGCCGCTACCTTAAACGTACGCGGAAAGGGATTCCGATATTCAACCAAGCGGACCGCGGCCTCCTTGATGGCCTCCAGGTCGGATTCCACCCGCTTCGCCGGGCTGAAACCCACCACGCCGAACACGTCGCCCAGCCCGCGCAGGACGGAAGCGCTGTGGGAGCGATCCGTCTCCACAAAAATGCGGCCGAAGCTCTTGACCACCTTCACATCGGGAATACTTGCCAGTTTCTGACGAATGTTCCGCACCAGCCGGTCTTCAAAGTCGGATCGGTTTTTCCCCTTCAGGGCCAATTCCCCGTACCGGACCAAAATCACTTCGGTATTCATCTTCACCCCCCCTTCATGACGCGCTGCAATTCGGGAATCACGCGGATCAGCGCCCGGGCGCACTGCTCGATATCGGATTCCTCGGTCTCATGGCTCATGCTGATCCGGATCGCCCCGATGGCGGTCCGATCATCCAGTCCCATCGCCGTGAGCACGCGGCTCGGCGTCTCCTTTTTGGAAGAGCAGGCCGATTTGCTGGAGACGAAAACATTTTCCCTCTCCAAAGCGTGCACGATCACTTCCGATTTCAATCCCGGAAAAGCCAGACTGAGGATGTGCGGGGCTCCGCCCCCGGCGGAGGTGTCCCCGTTCACCACCACGTCGTCCAGGCGGGAGGTGACTTCCCGGATCAGCTCATTCTTCCACCTCTGCCACTTAAGGGCTTTCTCCCTCCTCTGGTGAGCCAAAACCGCCGCCTTGGCCAATCCGGCGATTCCCGGCACGTTTTCCGTCCCCGAACGAAGGCCGCCCTCCTGACCTCCCCCCGCCAGCAAGGGGGCGAGGCGCAGGCCCTCCCGGACATAGAGGACGCCCACGCCTTTCGGCCCGTGGAATTTGTGGCCGGAAAGAGAAAGCAGATCCACTCCCCACCGGGCCGGATTCAGCTCCACCTTCCCGAAGGCCTGGACGGCATCCACGTGGAAAATCACCTTGGGACGCGATTTCAAAATCCGCCCGATCTCCTCGACGGGCTGTATCGTTCCCACCTCGTTGTTGACGTGCATGACGGACACGAGCACCGTCTCGTCGGTCAGGGCCCTTTCCACATCCTTCACGCTCACCCGCCCCAACCGATCCACGGGAAGGTAGGTGACTCGCCAGCCCCTGTCTTCCAACTGGCGAAACGCCTGATAAACCGAAGGATGCTCCACTTCCGTGGTGATCAGGTGACGGCCGCGGCTTTTAAACTGTTCGGCGACGCCCTTGATCGCCAGATTGTTCGATTCCGTCCCGCCGGATGTGAACAGGATCTCCCGGGGACGGACGCCCAGGGTGCGGGCCACCGCTTCCCGGGCTTCCTCAACCAGCCGGTGGGCCTTGACGCCGATTCCGTGAAGGGATGACGGATTGCCGTACACCTTTTCCATCACATCCACCATCACCCGGATCACTTCCGGATCGGTGCGGGTGGTGGCGCTGTTATCCAAGTAAGCCATCGCCTCATGCACCCCCCTTTTCCGCCCTTTTGGAAGCGACGGCATTCTTCTTCGCCGTAACGACACCCATGATACCACAGGGAAGAAACCAAAAAAAGGCGGCGGTCCGTAAGCGGAACGGAAAGGGGCGTCCCCTGCGAACCGCATGGACCTATTTCTCTTTTTCCCTGCGCCGGCTGGATCCCCTCACGATCAATTCGGAGGGCAGGACAACCTCTTTTTTCAGCCTTTTCTTGTCCGGATTCTCCAACGCATCGATCAACAGGTCCATCGCTTCGACGCCCAGTTCGTAGGATAAAATGCGCACGCTGGTCAGCGGCGGATGGGTGTATACCATGAGCGGGGTGTCGTTGAATCCCACAATGCCCAGATCCTCCGGGACCCTCAGCCCGTACCGCTCGGCAAACCGCAGCGCCCCCAGCGCCAACAGATCGTCCGATGCCACCACGGCGTCGAAGGAAACCCCCCGCTCCTTCATCTGGCACAGCGCTTCGTACCCGTCCTGTTCGGAAAAATCGGCCACTCCGATCCGCTCCTCAACCAGCGGCAGCCCGCGTTCGAGCAACGCCTGTTTGTATCCGTTCATCCGGTCGATGGTCACCACCAGATCGGTTTCCCCGCTGAGGTAGGCGATCTCCCGGTAACCCTCCTCCAGCAGGTGCACGGTGGCGTTGTACCCGGCCTTCACGTTGTCGTTGTTGACCGAAAGAACCGGCCTTTCCAGACAGCGGCCGATCACCACGAAGGGGGCCCCCTCCTCGGACAGGGCGGCGATCAGCGGATCCTTCACGCGGGAAGTGGAAAGAATCAGGCCGTCCACCCGCCTCTCCCGCACCAACTGCAGGCATTTGGACAACTCATCCTCCGGGTTGATGCTGATCGAAAGGAGGATGTTGTATCCCCTCGCCTGCGCCACCGTAGACATGCCCCGCATCACTTCGGAAAAAAAGGGATTGGAGAAGGCCTGATCCGCCCGCCGCGACAGGGCGAACCCGATGGTGTGGGTGTGGCTGCGGGCGAGGCTGCGGGCGATGGCGTTGGGAACGTAATTCAATTGTTCCATCGCTTTTCGCACCCGGTTTTTCGTCTCCAGGCTGATCCGGTTGCTCCCGGCGATCACCCGGGAGACCGTCGACGGGGACACTCCCGCCAACTTGGCGACATCTTTAATGGTGGCCATGGGTTTCACGTACTCCTTTTTCCCGGCCCGAAGCGCCTTCGGGCCATGTGCAATCGATTTCACCTTGAATCCCATTATAACACGGATCCCGGCGGCGCATCCGCGCCCGGCCTGTTTCATCGACCGGAACGGATCGGATATAATAGACGGGAGAATCCCTCCCGAGGGAGAGGAGGTGGCCCCATGGACCGCGAAACGATTCGCCTGACCCAGCTGTCCTCCAAAGCGGGGTGAGGGTGCAAACTGGGTCCGGAGGACCTTGCGCACGTACTCGGCCGCTTGCCCCGTGAAGAGGAAGAACGCGACGACATCCTCGTCGGCCTGACGGAACCGGACGACGCGGGAGTGATCCGCCTCAGCGACGAATGCGCTCTGGTGCAAACGGTGGACTTTTTCACGCCCGTGGTGGATGATCCCTACGCCTTCGGTCAGATTGCCGCCGCCAACAGTTTGAGCGACATCTACGCCATGGGGGCGGAACCGCTGACGGTGCTCAACTTGGTGGCTTTCTCCGTGAACAAGCTGGATCCGTCCCTGCTCGTCGACATCCTGCGCGGCGCCGCCGACAAGGTGAAGGAGGCCGGAGCCGTCACCATCGGCGGTCACTCCATCGACGATCCGGAGCCCAAATTCGGCCTCGCAGTCACCGGCCAGGTCCACCCCGACCGCATCTGGCGGAAGGGAGGCGCCCGGCCCGGCGACCGGCTCATCCTGACCAAACCGGTGGGGGTCGGAATCCACACCACGGCCATCAAGCGGGGAGCCCTGCGGGATGAGGAAATCGAACGGGTCACCCGGGTCATGGCCGCCCTCAACCGGGATGCGGCACGGGTGATGCGTTCCTACGAAATCCACGCCTGCACCGACGTGACCGGCTTCGGACTTCTCGGACACGCCTATGAGATGAGCCGGGCCGGCCAGGTGGGATTGGAGATCGATGCCCGGGAAGTGCCCGTGCTGCCCCGGACCGACGAACTGGCCCGGGCCGGCATCGTTCCCGGGGGAACGCGGGCCAATGCCCGATGGCTGGCCGATCGCCTCTCCTTCTCCGAAGACGTCGATGAAGTGATGCGCATCATCCTTTGTGACGCCGTCACTTCCGGCGGCCTGCTGGCGGCCGTGCCGGAGGCACAGGCCGTCCCCCTGCTGGAAGAACTGCACCGAAACGGAGTCGCGGAAGCGCGGATCATCGGCCGGGTGGTGTCCGATCACCCGGCGCACATCCGGATCACCGGATGACGATTCACCGCAACCTCGGGGCCGTCGGAACGCGCAAGCCGGCGGCTCCGCTTTTTTCCCCTTACCTGCAACGTTGCTAAATATGAAAAAAGGACAGTGGGTGTGGCTATGCCGACGAAAACACAACGGGAAGCACTGCGACGATTGCCTGCGGTCCATCTCCTCCTCGAACATCCTGCGCTTGGCCCTTACCTGGAGCGTTTTCCCCGCAAGTTGGTGGTGGACATCGCTAACGAAGTGCTGACGGACGAACGCCGTCGCATGCTGGATACCGATCATCCCACCCCGCCGGATCCGGAAAGGATCGCGGCGCGCATCGCGGAATCCCTGGACGCACTGACCACCCCCCGCCTCCGTCCCGTCGTCAACGGGAGCGGCATCGTCCTCCACACCAACCTGGGACGGGCCCGGCTGAGCCAGGCGGCGATGCGGGCGGTCAGCGAAACGGCCCTCTCCTATTCCAACCTGGAATACCGCCTGCACACCGGGCGACGCGGGTCCCGCCACGACCACGTCGAAACGGTGCTGCGGCGTCTGACCGGCGCAGAAGCCGCCCTGGTGGTCAACAACAACGCGGCGGCGGTGCTGCTGGTCCTGCGCACCCTGGCCCGGGGCCGCGAAGTGATCGTCTCCCGGGGACAGATGGTGGAAATCGGCGGCTCCTTCCGGGTGTCCGAAATCATGCGGGAGAGCGGCGCACGGCTGGTGGAAGTGGGAACGACCAACAAAACCCGCCGGGAAGATTACGAGGCGGCCATCTCCGAGGAAACGGCCCTGCTCATGAAGGTGCACACCAGCAACTTCAAGATCATCGGCTTCACCGAAAGCGTCTCCCGGGAAGAGTTGGTGGAAATCGCGCGCAAGCACGGCATCCCCTGCTACGAGGACCTGGGCAGCGGCGTTCTCTACGACCTGCGTGCCCGGGGAATCGGAGAAGAGCCCACGGTTCAGGAATGCCTCCGGGCGGGGGTGGACCTGGTCAGTTTCAGCGGGGACAAACTCCTCGGCGGTCCCCAGGCGGGGATCATCGTCGGCAAGAAAAGGTGGATCGACGCCTTGAAAAAGAATCAGTTGCTCCGCGCCCTCCGCGTGGACAAAATGACCCTGGCCGCCCTGGAAGCCACCTTGCTCCATTACCTGAATCCGGAGGAAGCGGCCCGTGAGATCCCCGTCCTCCGGCAGATCTTGAAAAAGCCGGAGGAAATCCGCGCATCGGCGGAACGGCTGAAGAAGCGGCTGCAAAGGGACTTCGGGGAAGCGCTGCGGCTGGAGGTGATTCCCTCCGCGTCGGAGGTAGGGGGAGGGTCGCTGCCCGGAGTGGAGCTCCCCAGCTTCTGCCTGTCCATCTCCCATCCCCGCATGCCCGCACACCGGCTGGAAGAGGGGCTTCGCCGGGGAAACCCCCCGGTGATCGGTCGAGTGGCCAAAAACCGCTTTCTTCTGGATTTGCGCACCGTGGAGGATGAAGAACACCTCCACATCGCCGCCGCCCTCCGCCAGGTCTTGGAAAGCGAGGGCGGCCACCTGCAGGGACATGAGAGGATGGAAGGGCCCGGCGGGCATCCATCCCCATCCGACCGCCCCCGGCGAAAAAATCGTGAGGAGGAACCTTTATGAGCGTCTACCGCTTTTCCGCCCGGACCATCACCGGCGAGGAGAAATCCCTGTCCGATTACGAAGGGCGCGTCCTCTTGATCGTCAACACGGCGAGCCGCTGCGGATTCACGCCCCAATACCGGGAACTGCAGGAACTCTATGAAACATACCGGGACCGGGGACTGGAGATTCTGGCTTTCCCCTGCAACCAATTCGCCAACCAGGAGCCGGGATCGGAGGAGGAAATCCAAAAGTTCTGCGAAACCCAGTACAACGTCACCTTTCCCCTCTTCAGCAAGGTGAAGGTGAAGGGGCCCGACGCCCATCCCCTGTTCAAATACCTGACGGAAAGCGCTCCGGGGATGCTCGGCAAGGAAATCAAATGGAACTTCACCAAATTCCTGGTGAACAGGCGCGGCGAAGTGGTCAAGCGGTACGCCCCGCAGACATCCCCCCGGCGGATCGCCAGGGATATCGAAGAATGGCTGGAAAAACCGTAACCCCCGTCCGCGGCGGCATGCCTCGACCGCCCAACCCCACCGCGGCCGAAGACCGGCCGTCCTACGACCATCGCAGGGGGCGATGCCCGCCCCCGACGAATGTTTCGGAATTTCTTCCCCGGGAGGTGTCTCTTTGATTCCGCCAAAATTGAAGCCGGGCGACGAAATCCGGATCATCGCCCCGTCAAAAAGTCTGGGAATCATCGCGCAGGAAGTGCGGGAGATGGCCCTTCGGCGGTTGGAAGCGCTTGGTTTTAGGGTCACCATATCCAAACATGCGGAAGAGATGGACCGCTTTCGCTCCTCCTCCGCGGACGCCCGCCTGGAAGACCTGCACGAAGCCTTTGCCGATCCGAAGGTAAAGGGAATTTTGACCGCCATCGGCGGCTACAACTGCAATCAGCTTCTGAAAAAATTGGATTATGACCTGATCCGAAAAAATCCCAAGGTTTTTTGCGGTTACTCCGACATCACCGCCCTGCAAAACGCCATTTACGCGAAGACGGGACTTTTGACCTACAGCGGTCCTCACTTTTCGAGTTTCGGAATGAAAAAGGGATTCGAATACACGATGGACTATTTCCGAAAATGCCTGATGGAAAAAGAACCTTTCCCCGTCCGCCCCTCTCCCTCCTGGAGCGACGACCCCTGGTATCAGGATCAGGAAAATCGCCGCTTTATCCCCAACGACGGCTGGTTTGTCCTCTCCCCCGGCGAAGCGCGGGGAAAAGTGATCGGCGGCAATCTTTCCACCTTTGTCCTTCTCCACGGAACGGAGTATCTGCCGGAGCTTGCGGACGCCATTCTGTTTCTGGAGGATGACGGGGAAGTGCACCCCGAACGGTTTGACCGGTATCTCCAATCCCTCCTTCATCAACCCGGCTTCGACCGGGTGAAGGGCCTGGTCATCGGCCGGTTCCAGCGCGACAGCCGAATGAGCCGGGATGTGCTGACTTCGATCATCCGATCCAAACCGGAGTTGACCGGTATCCCGGTGATCGCCGATCTCGATTTCGGCCATACCACCCCCATCTTCACGTTTCCCATCGGCGGACAAGCCCGGCTCGCGGCAAGGGAGAACGGGGCGGAACTGACCATCCTGGCGCATTGACGGATTTCCTCAGGCAGGGCATTGACAATGCGGCGGGAGGGACCGATTTTCCCGCCAGACCCTGCTGCATGACGCGGGCGGAACCCCGCGTCCCCGTCCTTTTTAGACGCACCAAGAAACCATCCCCATCCGATGCCGAAGGGGTGTGCCGTTTAGGCAAAGGCGCCAAACGGCACACCCCTTCTCGCGCAGCACTTTTCTGGCGCTTTTCGCACTTCATTTGACGGCAGTCTTCCAGGCGCAGGGTGTTTGCTTCTTCTCTTCACATCTCCGCCTGCCGCGAAGAGACCTGAAACGCCCCGGCCTCCAACAGATCCAGCACCGTCAGAACGAACATGGCGTGGGACCAAGTGAGGGGAACCACCCAGGCGGGTTTTCCCGTATTGCGGTCCACCTGCTCCGGGAGCAGGTCGAGCTCCGTCCGATGGTCCACCGCCCAGCGGAACCACCGGAGGGCCTCCTCCATCCGGCCCGCCTTCACTAAATACCGGGCCAGCCACAGGGTGGTGATGATCCAAGGATTCCCGCCGATGTAGGGGTCGTCCTCGTACCGCTTGATGCCGCCCGCCGGCGATGTGCCCAAATAGCGTTCCACCGCCGCCGCCGTCTTCGCCACCCGTTCGTCATCGACGGGAAAAAGGTCGAAGGGCACCGACACCCCGAGCAGGCTGGCGTCGATCACCGGGTCTTCCCACACCCGGTAGGTGACGTAACCCTTGGAGTCCGTTTCCGTCACCACCCGCTTCCCCGCCCGGACCGCTTCCTCGTACTCTTCCCGGCTGACGGCCCTTTTGAGTCCCCGGAGAAACGCTTCCCGCTCCGGGTTCCACAGGCGGGCGACGGCCTCCCGAATCCCCTCGGCGGCCTTTCGCCACGCTTTCGCCCGATCCATCCGCCCCTTCGCCCGGGCGATCTCCGCGGCGCCAATCAGCCCCCCGAAAACCGCCGCCGCCGAATAGGTGTGCTCCCCGTCCCGCTCCTCCCACAGGTCCCGGCTGGGACGGGGCAGGCCGGTTTCCGGATCGAGAAAGCCGGTCAGAAATTCCGCCCCCCTCTCGACGGCATCCCACACTTCCTCCAGGAAGGAGCGATCCCCCGTCTCCTCAAAGTGACGCCACATCCCCCAGAGAATGGACCCCGTCTCGTCGATCTGCATCCCCCAGCAGGGGGCGAGAAAACCGTCCAAGTAGTGGCGCTGATCCCAGGACCCGTCGGGATTCTGCACCTTCAGCGTCCAGCGGTAAAACCGGCGGGTCATCTCGGAATAACCCGCCCGATCGATGGCCGTCGCGATATAGGCGGCGTCGCGTCCCCAGCAATAGGCGTATCCGCCGCACCGGCTGAAGGTCTCGTCAAACTCCGGGGCGGCGATCATTCCCCCTTCCCGTTCATCGCTCATCAGCTTGAAAACCACCAGCGACCGCCGGTACAGCTGGTCGACAATCTCGTCGCCGGTGAAAACGGGACGGGCCGACGCCAGATATTCCCTCCAGTGGTCGGCCGTCTGTTCCCGCAGCGCGCGAAAGCCGCTCCTTTTCGCCTTCTTGAGCGCGGCAAGGGCCGCTTCTCTCCCCTCGCCGGCCGCCAGGAACAGGGTGAGTTCCTCCGATTCCCCCGGCTCAAGCCGTCCCAGATCCCAGGCAAGGGCTCCCTCCGGATCCATCGCGATCCGGTTTCCCTGAAGGAAGCCGTCGGCCGCGTCTGCCACGGCTTCCCCCGCCTGGTATCCGCTGCAGGGGCGGTCCCCTCCCAGGGCAAAGGCGTACCGGTGGCGGAAATGAAGGAGCGCATCCGCCTCCGCGTCGAAGGCGACGGTGTTGTATTTCGGGCTTTCCGCAATCTCCAGCGCCGAAACGCAGAGGAACCGGACGGGCACGGTGCGGTCGGACCCGTTGGTCACCCGGTACCTCCGGACCAACACGTCCGCCCCGGGCACGGCGAAATCCTCGCAGCTCACTTTAAGGCCCGAACCTGCATGAACCGCCTCGGTGACGAGAATGGGCAGATCGCCGTCATATCGCTGGCGATGCGACCATTCATTCCCCTCGTGAAGCCAGAGGACCTTCTCCGCCGCTCCGGGCAACCAGATTCCCGCATGCATCTCCCGCACGTGCTGGGGAAAATCGATCCGCGGCCACCAAAGGCGATACAGCCTGCCGTTTCTCCCAAGCGTGGCCAGCATCCGCCCGTTGCCGACCACCGCGTCGATCAGATAGGGTTTTTCACCCATTCCTTTCCCTCCATCTCCCATCAGTTTCTCGGCCATGTTGTGCTCGGATTCGTCTTCTTACATCGTCTGCCCCACCGGGGTGAGGATCACTCCCTGAAAGGGGGCCATCATCCAGGTCAGGCGGCTTCTGCCCGCCGCCTCCGCCGTTCTCCCGGAAAGGGCGTCCCTCAGTTTCTCCGCCCCTCCGAAAGGGTGAAGATCCACTTCGACCCGGTGCTCATGGGGACTGTTGTTGAGGAGCACCCCGACGCAGCTTTCTCCTTCCCGCCGCACAAAACCGTAGAGATTGCGAAGCGGGTCCACCAGCCACGTCCGGAAATCCCCCCGCCGCAGGGGACGCAGCGCCTTCCGGAGAGCGATCAGCTTCCGGTAGTGGGCGAGCAGTTCCCGGTTTTGCTTCTCCTCCTCCCACACCATGGGGCGCCGGCAATCCGGGTCCGGCCCTCCGCGCATCCCCACCTCGTCGCCGTAGTAGATCATCGGCATCCCCGGATAGGTCATCTGAAACAGCACCGCGAGGCGCATCCGCTCCAGCCGTCCTCCGCAGGCGGTGAGGAACCGCTCCGTGTCGTGGGAACCCAGCAGGTTGAACATCGCGAAGTGGGCCGGTTCGGGGTACATCATCCGGATGCGGGTCAGCAAAGCGTCAAAGCGGTCGGCGCCGATCCTTCCGGCGGCGAAAAAATCCAGCACGGCGTCCCGAAACAAATAGTTCATCACCGAATCGAATTGGTCCCCCTGAAGCCAGGGACCCGCGTCGTGCCAGATCTCCCCGACGATCAGAGCCTCCGGATTCACCCCCTTCACCCGGTCGCGGAAGGCCCGCCAGAAGCGATGGTCCACCTCGTTGGCCACATCGAGGCGCCAGCCGTCGATCTCCGCCTCCCGGGTCCAGTACTCCGCCACGTCGAGCAGGTACGCCCGCACCTCGGGATGGGCCGTGTTCAGCTTGGGCATCGTCCACACGCCGTTGGCAAAGGTTTCATAGTTGGGCCGGGGCGTCGTGACCACGGGAAAATCCTCGATGAAAAACCAGTCGGCGTAGGGGGAGGCCGCTCCCCTTTGCAGCACGTCCTGAAAGGCGAAAAAGCCGTATCCGGCGTGGTTGAACACCGCGTCCAGAAGCACCCGGATTCCCCTCCGGTGCGCCCGGCGGACCAGTTCCTTCAGGATCTTTGCATCCCCGAAGGCGGGGTCCACCCGGTAATAGTCGGCGGTGTCGTATTTGTGGTTGGAAGGGGAGAGAAAAATCGGGGTGAGATAGAGCACGTTGACGCCCAGCGCCTCCAGGTAGGGAAGCTTCTCGATGATTCCCCGGAGATCCCCTCCGTAAAAGCTGTTAGGCCGCGGCCGGGCCGCCGCACTCCAGGGCTCGATCCCCTCCGGGTCGTTCTCCTTGTCCCCGTTACAGAAGCGGTCGGGAAAAATCTGATACACGATCCCGTCCCTGGCCCAGTCGGGGACCCGGAACAAGTCCCCCTCGCAGATGTAGGGATACTGAAAGGCGCCGGCCTCCCGCCGGTCGGCGGCGAATCCCCGCTCGCCGTACCACAGGCCGCCCTCCTTCCCCTCCAGATAAAACACGTAACGAAGGCGGCGGGTGGCCGAGGGAATCACCCCCTCGAACCAGTCGAAAAGCTCGTCCGATCCCGCCTTTTCCAGCCGGAGAATGTCCCCCTCTTCTTCCCCTTGGTACCGGTCGCCGTGGAAGAGATGGCAGGAGGAGAGATCCCCCCGTTTGGCCCGCAGCCGGACCCGGAGCGCCCGGGGGCCGGCGGGATGGGCATAGGGCCCCTCGGGGCGATGGAAAACAGCTTCCTTCAACATGGCGCATCTCCCTTTCCATCCTCCATCATCCCTTGGTCGCCCCCGCCGTGAGGCCGGAAATGAAGTACCGCTGCATCGCCAGGAAAAAGAGGGCGATGGGCAGGGCGATCAACACGGAACCGGCGGCGAAGACGGTGAAATTCTGGCCGAACTTGTCGCTGATAAAGCCGAACAGCCCCACCGCCAGCGTCCACTTGTCCGGATTGGTCAGAACGATCCGCGGCAGCAGGAAATCGGTCATCGGACCCATGAAGTTGAACAGGGCGACCACGGCGATGATCGGCCGGGCCAAGGGGAGCATGATCCGGAAGAAAACCGTGTTGTGCCCCGCGCCGTCGATCCGCGCCGCCTCGTCCAACCCTCGGGGAATCGTGTCGAAATACCCCTTCACCAGCCAGGTGTTGAAGGGAATCTGCGCCCCGGCGTAGACGAGGATCAAGCCCAGGTGGGTGTCCAACAGGCCGATCTCGTTGAGCAGAATGTAAAGGGCGACCATCGACATCGCCTGGGGAAACATCTGCAACACCAGAAAGGCGACCAAACCGTACTTCCGGCCGAAGAACCGATACCGGGAAAAGGCGTAGGCGGTCCCCGTCGTCAGGATGACCGACACCGCGGCGTTGATCAGGGAGATCTTCAGCGTGTTTTTGTACCAGACCAGGTACTGGCTGTCGGGGCTGGTGAACAGCCAGACGTAATGATCCAATGTGGCGTTCTTGGGGATCAGCGTGCTGGAAAACAGGCTGGTCCCCGGATTGAGGGAGGAACCGATCACCCACAGAATCGGATACAAGGTGACCGCCACCATGAAGAGCAAAAAGGCGTAGGTCAGCAGCAAGCCGATGCTCCATTTCCGTTTGGTTCCGCTCATTGTATCAAATCCTCTTCCTGGAAGGATCGGGTTTTCCGGAACTGCCAGACGGCCAGGGCCGCCACGATCACTCCGATGATGACGGACACGGCCGCGGCGTAATTGAACTTCTGCGTCTCAAAGGTGAGCTTGAACACCCAGGAAATCAATATGTCCGATCCGCCGGCGGTTTGTCCCGGCACCGCCGGCCCGCCCTGGTTGAAGAGGTAGATCACCGTGAAGTTGTTGAAGTTGCCGGCGTACTGGACGATCAGCAGGGGGGCGGTGGCATACAGGACCAGCGGCAGCGTGATATCCTTCAGTTTCTGCCAGGGCGTCGCCCCGTCCACCTCCGCCGCCTCGTACAGGTCCGAGGGAATCGTCTGCAGGACGCCGGTGCACAGGGCGAGATTGAAGGGAAAGCCCAGCCAGAACTGGATCAGCAGGATGGCCACCTTGGTCCAGAAGGGATCGGTCAGCCAAGGAATCGCCTCCATCCCGACGGCCTGCAGCATCTGGTTGATCGGCCCGAAATCGTCGTTGAACATCCCGGCAAACACCAGGACGGAAACGAAGGAGGGAACCGCCCAGGGCAGAATCAAGAGGGTCCGGAACAGTTTTTTCCCCTTCACCCGCTCCTGGTTGAGCAGCACGGCCAAAAGGAAACCCAGGGCGAACTGGACGGTCGTGGAAACCAGCGTCCAGACCACGGTCCAGGACATCACGCTGAAAAAGGAATTTCGCCAGATCTCCAGCCGAAACAGTTGGATGAAGTTGGAAAACCCCACCCAGTCCACCAGCTTGGCCGGCGGCCAGTGGTACAGGTCGAAATTGGTGAAGGCCAGAAGAACCATGAACAGAAGCGGAAACAGGACGACGAAGACCAGGAGGAGCATGCCGGGGGCGATCAACAGGTACGGATACCCCTTGTCCGTCACCGTCCGGTAGGTCTCCCAGACGCCCGGGGGACGAAGCCCCCGCTCCCGCATCGCCCCCACCCGATAGGCATCCCGCACGTTCAGGGCATAGCACAACAGGCCGAAGGCGATCAGGATCAGGGCGATGATCCCTTCCGCCAAAAGCTGGATCGAATGATCGCGGAAGGGCTTCGTTCCCAGGGTGACGATCCCCCACAGTCCCATGTTGAAGAGATCATGGAAAACCCCGAGATAGGAAATCTCCAGCACCAACAGAAGAATCCCTTTGACCCACTGGCGGTTGTACATCTGCCCGAGCCCCATGGCCAGAGCCGACAGAAACGCCGCCGTGTGCCGCGTCCTCCAGTTTCGGTTTGCTGCTGCTTGGAGCGTGTCCATGCGATGCATACCCCTTTTACCCGTGCAATTTCGGGCGGGCGGCATTCGCGCCGCCCGTCCCCTCCGCCTCATTGTTTTTGCGCCTGGATCTTCTCCCGGATCATCTTGACGGCATCATCCAAGGCCTTCTCCGGGGACTGCTTCCCCTGCGCCACGAAAGTGATGGCGTTGCCGATGGGCTCCCAGACCTGTCCCATTTCCGGCACGTTGGGCATCGGAGTGCCGCGGCTGGCCTGCTGGGCAAAACCGTTCACCACCGGATCATCCTTGATGACCGGATCCTCCAAAAGATCCTTCCGCGGAGGGATTTCCCCCGTCTCCCGGAAGCGGAGGAGCAGGGATTCCTTGCTGGTGAAGTGCTTCATCAGATCCGTCGCCCAGGTCGGGTTTTTGCTGTAGGCGGACACATACCAACCCTTCACGCCGATGAAGGTCCGCGGGTTCTTCCCGTCGATGGAGGGCAGCGGGGCCACGGCGAAATCGACGCCGGCCTGCTCGTAATCCTTCACCGCCCAGGGCCCGTTGATCACCGCCGCCGCTTTCCCTTCCTTGAACAGCCCGTTCACCGTGTCCGCCGTCACTTTGACGGGGAGCAGCTTCTCCTTGTACCATTCCTGCAGCGTCCTCAGGGCCTTTTTCGCGCCTTCGTTGTTCAGCCCGAGTTCCTCCGTGTTCACCTTGCCGCCGTCGTCCTTGAAAATGTAACCCCCCATCGCGTCAATCAGGAAATAGCTGTAGTAAAAGTTGGCGCCCTCATACAGGAGGCCGTACCTCTTCTCCGACGGATTTGTGTTTTTCCTGGCGAAATCGATCAGTTCGTCAAAGGTCTCGGGGGGTTCCGGCATCAGTTTCTTGTTGTAGATGAGGGCGATGCTCTCCGTCACATAGGGCAGTCCGTACACCTGCCCGTCATAGGTGAGGGCCTGGACCGCCGATTCGCTGAACTGTCCCGTCACATCCTCCCCCACCTCCAGCGGCCGGACCAACCCCTTGATCACCGCTTCTCCCAGCTGGTCATGGGGCCAGGTCACCAGGTCCGCCCCTTTTCCCGCCGGCCCGTCCAAGGCCAGCTTTTCCTGCTGCTTCAGAAGATCGACCGGCACCACTTCCACCTTGATGCCGCTCTTCTCTTCATACTCCTTGGCCAGCTTCCGCGTGTTTTTCAGCTGAATCGGGTCGTTGTTCGCCCAGACCACCAGCTTCTCCGGCTTCTCTTCGCTTCCGCCGCCCCCGGCGCCGGTTTCCTCCTCCCGGGGACCGCATCCCGCAAGCAGTCCCAAGACGAGAACCAGCCCCATCAGCAGCGACAAACCCTTCCGCCTTTTCATCCCACGAACCCTCCTTGGAATCAAAGGATGCGCAATCGGTTGCATGGCGTTTCATAAAAAAATGAAGCGGTTGCATGAACAAAAATAGGTAAAACGTTTGCAATGATTTTATTCGGCTGATCCCCCCGTTTTTCCTTCTTGTTCGAAAAAAATTTCTGCCGCAAGGAAAATGAAGGTTCAAAACGCTGCCCGTTCACTCTTTTCCCGCATTTACACCCCCTCCTCGGAAAGGTAAACTGATGGGGACGAAAGGAAATGGAGGGAGGAGCGGTGAAACTCCGATTCCAACCACTCACGACAGAGGTGGATACCCTGATCCGGTTTCTAACTTCCGAATCGTGGGATGATCACGGAAATCCCAATCCTTCGGCCGCGGAAATCCGGGAAGCCTTCAAGCAAGGGTATTACACCGGTGAAGACGTCGAAACCTTCTGGATTGTGATCGACTCCGGCCGGAAGATCGGCCTGATCCGAATTTTCGACTTGCAGGACCCCACTCCCCTGTTCGACCTCCGCATCACCCGTCCATACCGGGGGATGGGAATCGGGGAGCAGGCGGTGAAATGGCTCACCCGCCACGTGTTCACCCACCACCCGGGAGCGATCCGAATCGAGGGACACACGAGAAAGGACAACTACGCCATGCGCAAGGTGTTTTTCAAATGCGGGTATGTCCGCGAGGCCTGCTACCGCAAGGCTTGGCCTTCCTCGGACGGCACACTGCACGATTCGGTCGGTTATGGGATCACGCGGGAAGATTGGGAGGAAAACAAAGTCACGCCTGTCGATTGGGGCGATGTGCCGTTTTGACCAAGTCCTCACGCAAAACTCCCCCGGGAGCTCTCCCATTCCCTCCGGGCACCGCAGGGGTTTTCCCTTCCTCCCGTCGACGGCCCGTCTTCGCGCGAGAAATCCGGCAACCGGGGCGCCGCCAATCGGATTCCGCTTGATCGCCCAACAAAAAGCGCCGGGAATGGCCCGGCGCTTTTCTCAATCCCTCTTTCCGTGTTCCACGACCACCCGCGTTCCCAAGCCGCCGCGGGGATTCCAGACCGCCTCCACCTTCATGTACTTGGGCTTCGCCAGCTCCACCAGATCCTTGAGGATCCGGTTGGTGGCATGCTCCTGATAAATCCCCACGTTCCGGAAGGAAGTGAGGTAATACTTGAGGGATTTCATCTCGATCAGATATTTGTCCGGAATGAACGTGATGGTCAAATCGGCGAAATCCGGCAAGCCCGACCAGGGGCAGACCGTGGTGAATTCGCTGGTGGGAATCACCACCTCCGTGTCCTTCCCCGGATACTCGTAGGGAATCGTCTCCAGAAGATCCGTGCGGATCGCCGATTCATCCTGGGTGTCGAACCGGATGTTGGCATATTTGCTGTGGTCAACCGTCACCTTCCCCATCCTCCAAACCTCCCCGCAAATCGAGTTTTAGCCTCTTCTTCCGCCTTGCCCGCAGGACCCCGGGCAAGGCCGGCACCTTGATTCCTGCCGAATAAGGGATGCAAAGCTTTTCCGCCTGTCCCTGATCATTTTACCAAAGTTCGGCCGGTGTTACGAGGGGCGGTCGGTGACGGAAAAGCCGCGCAGACCCTGCGCAAATTGTGTAGAATGGGAGGGGAGGAGGTGTCTTGGCAATGGACGACCAGGAGTTTGGCCGAACCCATCCGGCCCGCATTCACTGCCCCCAATGCGGCAGCCGTCGCTTCAGCGAAACCGGCCAGATCTTTGCCCTTGTCCCGATGAGCAAAACGGATTGGGGAACCCGTCTGCATCCGGACGGTTCGATCCCCGTCTTGAGTTATCAATGCAATCAGTGCGGACACATCCTCCTGTACAGCGCAAAAACCCTGAAGCGGATCTGATGCGGCATTCAACCCACCGGCCCCGTCGGATAAAGTCCCTTTCCTTACATACCAACGGGTCCGTCAAACCGGTCCCGGGGAAGCCGCCGGTTCTCCGCCCGAGGGTGGGCTGGCCCGACCCACGCCGGATCGGGACACTTTCGGCGACAAATGGCCGAATGTCCATGGCGATCCGTCCCGTCGCGGCATATATATGCCCTGAAAACTTTAAACAAGGTGGGTTAGCGAATGTATTATTACGACTACGGCGATCCGTACATCAGTCAGCCCAATCTTTGGCGGCGCGTCTCCAACCTGGAGGAACAAGTTCGCCGTCTGAACCGTCGGGTGGAGAACCTGGAGCGCAGGGTCACCCAGTTGGAACGCAGGCGTCCGTACACGCGAGGAGAAGAACTGGACGATTCCTTCCCCGGCTGAGCCCGGGGTTTTTTCCATTTTGCATGCGGACAGGTCCCCTTCCCTCATCCGCCGAGAAAAACCGTCTCGATCTCCTCCTCTTCAACGGTTCCGTCCCTGACCCGGACCCGGTAAGCCCTGGCCGCGGGCCGGGAAGCGACGGATCGGTGCAACCGCCCGTCGATGAAGTGAAGGGCCGCCCCGTCCTCGATTCCGTAACCGTCCTTCAGCCTCCCCTCCAGAAGCAGCCGGTGACATCCCGAACGATACCCCGCTTCCTCATCGTCATAATGGGGACAACAGCTCCCGGCCAACCACCCCAGTCCCGACAGGGCCGTCAGCCGACCGGGGATGCAATCGGAGACAAACTCCTCAAACCAGCAGTTGGCTCCCGCGCTGATGCCCGCCAGCACCACCCCCTTCTCCCAGGCGGACCGCAATATCCGATCCAATCCCCACTCCCGCCACAGCACCAACAAGTTGCGCGTGTTGCCGCCTCCCACGTAGATCACATCCTGGGACAGGACAAACGCCTCCAGATCGGCGGTGTGGGGACGAAACAGCGACAAGTGCGAAGGCCGGCACTCCAACCTGCCGAAGGCCTGGTAAAACCGTTCGATATACCCCTCCGCATCGCCGCTCGCGGTGGGGACAAAACAGATTTTCGGCCTCTCCGCCCCGCACTGGTTAAGAACATATTGATCCAGAAGCGGATTGTCCGGTTCCATCGAAAAGCCGCCCCCGCCGATGGCGACGATCTGTTTCATTTTCTCCCCTCCCAACCGGTGCGCCCGAGGCGCTTTAGGTTCTGGAAACGGCTTTTTCAAGGATAATATCCAACAAACACAAAAACTCTAAAGGTATGCCTCCCGGCACGGACCCGCCGGATACGAATATTTCAGACCTGTCTCCCGGGCGGATCTTAAATTTAAGCGAACGCCGCCGCCTAAACCAAGGCTCTTGCGAAAACCGAATCCAAAGGCCTTCCTTTAAGAATTTCTTTTCGTCGTTTTTATTGAGGATCAACGCATCTCTTAACCCATCGCGAAGAGTGAAGAAAACACGCTGAAATCCTGCAAAACGCGTACTCGCGTTGGCTATTAGGAGTTGCCATCTCTCTATCACCATAATCCTTGCCTCCCATTAAATCACTCCAGCGAATCCTGCATCCAGCCTGCCATAAAATACAAGGCCATTCCAATCCCCAATAACATCATCGGGCTGAAATAATGCGCAAAATACGAACTTTTCGTCTCTTCTTTTGTTTTTTCAATGAAGAGACCCAATCCGATCATGAAGATCGCGGCGCCAGTTCCAGCTATGGAAGCAATTACAGATGGATCTGTGATCGATACCATTAAACCCCATCTCCTTAGATTCATTATCTATTCTCCAGCGACACCCTTCCCTTGATTGCCAAGGGTCTATTTGGAATTATCCCTATTTTCCTTCCCTTTACGCCCCGCCCTCCTTCCCGTTATAATTAAGACCGTACGCCTTACTTCGGGTCCGTACGCGTTCAAAAACGGAGACCGGACGTCTTAGGCGGAAAACCGAATCACCATGCGGGAAATGTGGGAGCGGATGGGGTGCTGGTGTCCCCCCCGGTCTTCAAAACCGAGCGGGAGGCGCGTCGCGTCTCCGGTGGGTTCGATTCCCACCCGTTCCCGCCAAGGGACGGCAAACCGCGACGGAGCGGTATAGCCGTTTTTTTGTTTCGGCCGCCGGCAGGCGCCGAAACGACCCAAAAATATTTATAATATTTATAAAAAATATAATATATTTTTTCGCTTGATCCGCTGGAAAAAATCATATATCTTTAAACCCGTATCACTTTTTCAAATGGAGGATTTTCATGAAAAAAGTCTTGGTTTCTCTTCTGGCCACACTCGTCGTCGTTTCGCTTTCCGCACCGAACGCTTTTGCCGCCAAAGACATCTTCAGAAACTGGAACGAGCTGTCTTCGCACTACCAGGAGGGCAAGGATTTCACCATCGAAACCCAATCCACTTCCAATGATGTCATTATCCTTGCCATTCACGGCGGAAGGGTCGAAAAAGGCACCAGCGAGTTGGCCAAAGCCATCGCAAAGGACGACCACAGCTATTACATCTTCCACGCCCACGTCTACCACGACACCAACCAGGATCAGCGCAACGATCTCCATCTGACGGCCAAGAACTACGACGAACCGAGGGCTCTCCAAATGACGGCCCAGAAAAACAAAGTGGTTTCCCTCCACGGAGCCAAGGGCACGGAAAAGATCGTGTACATGGGCGGCCTGAATGAATACCTGAGGGACATTATCGACAGGGAACTGTCGGCCGCCGGCTTCCGCACGGAAGAAGCTCCCGAAGATCTCAACGGAAACCATCCGGAAAACATCGCCAACAAGAACCGCACCCTGGAAGGGGCGCAAATGGAGCTGACCACCGCCCTGCGTGAAGAGCTGCTTGAGAATCCCGACCAGATGGAGAAATTCGCAAACGCCGTCCGGACAGCCATCTCCAAGGCCTCTTCCCACCCCAGAGGGCGGACCTATGAATTCGGCAGCCATCAGTTCTCCAACTATTTCTGGTTGAACAACGGAAATCCCTTTTATCTGACCCCGGAGGATACCATTCTGGGTGTCCAAAGCCCGTTGGACCCCTCCAAAAAGCAGAAAATCCGCTTTGACATCTACGATCAAAACAACAAATTGATCGTGTCCCGCTCCGCGGAAGCCGTCGGTCACAAGCGGTTCAAGTACATTTTGGGACTGCCGACCGGGTACTACAAGATCAAGGTCGTCAACGTGTCGGGAAATCCCTCCTGGATTTACGGCGGCCTTCAGTATTGAGGGCGGAAAAACCGGCATCCTGGACTCCAACGTCCAGGATGTTTTCGTTTGGCATCCAGGCGGTTTGCGGCAAAACGAAGAGGGATCGGCCGAATGGACGATCCCTCTTCGGACAGGGATGGGGATGGGAAAGTTCAATCCATTTCGAATGAACGCTCACGGGAAAGGGAAGCCGATATCGCATTTTCCGGCGCCCAATCGGAAAAGTGCCGCCTCTGTAAGGAGGAGGGGCGAGCCGAGCGGGGAAAGGCCGGGGGGAGGGGCGGCGGTTTTCGTCAAGGTGACGGCGGGGGGAGATTGACTCCCTTGTTTTCCGCCCTTGTCGGCGCCTTTTCCGCCGCAATGCCTCCCGGCCATCGTCGTCCTCGCCTATACGCCGTCCTTGTCGCCGTCATCCTCTGAGCCGCCCTCGCCGGAGCCGTCACCGCATCTTGCCTCTCGACAGTCCACCTTCGCTTTGCCCTGCTGCGCCGGCGCAAGACGTCGGAGTTCAAATTCAGGCACAGCCGCAGATTATAAGGTCGATCCCACGGCCGGGCTGGAATGCGGCTTCATTCCGATTGCCTATCCAAAGCACCCGTCAGTTGGAGGCCGGCTGTGATGCTTCGGGGGTGAGAGCTTGCGGCCGCCGACCGTCACTTGCGCGTTGGAGCACAGGTCATGTCAACCTTGAGAGCTCTTGACGCTCCCCTTTCGCAGCCGATAAGGCGACCGCCACCGGAATTTGCCGTCTCCGCCGACAAACCTCCATTTACCGCCTCGGGCTTTCCCGCAGGATGGGCGTACGCGGCCGGAGCGGCCATGGGCGCCGGCACAAGGGCGCTTCTTCCCTCTCCCCACGCCGTTATATTACAATGAAAGATTTTTAATGTCCAGAACAATCAGGTAATCCAAACGATGGGTTATTGCTTAGTAAAATAGAATGAATCCCTGCCGATTCACCCGGTTGGCGGATCCCGGAAACCACGCCTTCCTCCCGTTTTTCCGGATTGATATCAATTCCGGACTAAGGTTATACTGAGTTATGACGGATCAAATCAAAGGAGCTGCCGTATGAGAGAAAGAGCAAAACGCATCTGGACCATGACTCTCGGCTTTCTATTTTTGCTGCTCGGGATTGCCGGGCTTTTCCTCCCTTTCTTGCAAGGCATTTTGTTTTTATTGATCGGTCTTTACCTCTTGTCGAAAACCTCCCGATTGGCGAAAAAGCTCCTCCTCCGTCTGCAGACCCGCTTTCCCCGGTTCGCCCGTCAACTGGACCGCTTCACCGCCCGGGGGTTTAAACGGTAGGCTCCCTCAAGGAAAACATCCCCGATCTTCTAGCGTACCCGCGCGACGGCGAGGCCGTCCCCGACGGGGACAAGCATGGATTCCAGCCGCGGATCCCGGGACAGGGCTTCGTTGAACCGGCGGATGGCCTCCGTGCTGGGCCTCCGGTCCGATTCATCGCAAACCCTTCCTCCCCGGAGCGCGTTGTCCGCGCAGATGACCGCACCGGTGCGGGCCAGACGGATTGACCTTTCCAGGTAATCCACGTATCTTTCTTTATCCGCATCGATGAAGACGAAATCAAAGGATGCGCCTTCGTTCTCCAGGGCGGCGAGAAGTTCCGTCGCGTCCCCGACGCGGAATTCCACCTGCTTCCCCACTCCTGCGCGGTTGGCGTTTTCCCGGGCAAAGGAGGCGTGTTCCTCCTTCAGCTCCAGAGAAATCAGCCGTCCTCCCGGCGGCAAGGCCCGGGCCAGCCAAATGGTGCTGTATCCCCCCAGCGCGCCGATCTCCAGGATGCGGCGGGCGCTGCATATTTTCGCAAGCAGGTACAGGGTTTTTCCCGTTTCGGGAGGGACGGAAATCTGCGGCATTTTCCGCTCCGCCAAACCGCCTTCGATGGAACGGAGCACTTCATCTTCCCGGGCAAACAACGAACGAATGTACCGAACTTGATCCATTCCAACCCTCCTAAAAAAGCAAAAGCCGCCGCACTCTCGTGCAGCGGTTTCTGTTTGGAGCGGATGACGGGAATCGAACCCGCGTTTCCAGCTTGGGAAGCTGGTGTTCTACCATTGAACTACATCCGCGCGCAAGTTCATTCGTGCGATGCACTTTATATTATAACAGCCCTTTTTTCGGATTGCAAGCATTTTTAAACGATGGAGAAAGGATGATGAAATTCCTTGAGCCACTATGTCTTGGGAACCGCTGGCCATATCGACCACGGGAAAACCGCGTTGACCAAAGCCCTCACCGGGGTGGACACGGACCGGTTGAAGGAAGAAAAAGAGCGGCGCATTTCCATTGAGCCGGGGTTCGCCCCCTTTCGCCTGCCTTCCGGTCAAAAGGTGTCCATCGTGGATGTTCCGGGACACGAGCGCTTCATCCGTCAAATGGTTTCCGGCGTGGCAGGCATCGACCTGGTGCTGCTGGTGGTGGCCGCCGACGAAGGAGTGATGCCCCAAACCCGGGAGCATCTGCACATCATCGAATTGCTCAACATCCGCACCGGGGTCATCGTCTTGACCAAAATGGATGTGGCGGACCCCGAGTTGATCCCTTTGATCGAAGAGGATCTCCGGATGCTGACGAAAAACACGGCCCTGGAGGGGGCTCCCATCTGCCGGGTCTCCGCCCGAACGGGCGAGGGACTGGATGAGCTGGTCCAGACTCTGGACCGCCTGGTCAGCAGCCTTCCCCCGCGCCAATCGGAAGCCCCCTTCCGTCTCCCGATCGACCGGGTTTTCACGATCCGCGGAGCCGGCACGGTCGTGACGGGAACCGTGCAATCGGGCTCGGCCCGAACCGGGGACGAGTTGGAAATTCTCCCCGGAAACCTGCGGGTAAGGGTTCGTCAGATCCAGGTTCACGGGGAAACCGTCCCCCGGGCCACGGCCGGCCAACGGGCGGCATTCAACCTGAGCGCGGCGGATGCGGACCGCCTGTACCGGGGACAAACCCTGACGGAAGCCGGGGCATGGTCGGTGACCGACCGATTGGACGCCCGGGTGAAATCCCTTCCCGATCTGGATTTCACCTTGAAACACCGCGCCCTGCTGAAGCTCCTGATCGGCACCGCCGAGACGATGGCGGAACTGATCCTGTACGACCGGAAAGAGTGGGAGCCGGGCGAGGACACCTTCGTCACGTTGCGGTTGAGGGAACCGGTGGTGGCGGGAAGGGGAGACCGTTTCATCCTGCGGCGCCCCTCCCCTGCCGCCACCATCGGCGGCGGCGAGGTGATCGACCCCTATCCCCCCAAACACAAAATCCGGCCCGAATCCGCCCTGTGGATCGCGCAGCGCCTTTCCGCCGGACTGGAGGATCGGATTCTGGAAGCCTTGAAAGATCGCCTTTTCATGAGCCCGTCCGAGCTGGCCCGCCATCTGACGGAACCGGAGAAGGCCGTAAGCGGCGCGCTGAACAACATGGAAAAGGAGGGCCGGGTCGTCTCCTTTTTCGATCGCGTCGCTTCCACCCGTCACCTGCAGGAAAGGGAAAATCGGGTCATTCAGTGGCTCGACAGGTATCACCGCGAATATCCGATGCGCGAGGGAGCGCCCAAGGCGGAAGTGATCTCCCGCCTGCTGGAGGGCATCACGGCGAGGGAAGCTTCCCGATTGATGGATTTCTGGTCGGAAAGGGGGAGTCTCCGGCAAGACGGGGAAAACCTGTCCCTTCCCTCCTTCACCCCCCACATTCCCGACCGGTGGTCGGAAAAAGCGAATCGACTGCTCGGTCGATTGAAGGAAGAGGGCATCTCCCCGCCGAATTGGAAGGCGCTGCTTGAAGAAGCGGGCATCCCTCCCGAGGTGGGCAAGGAACTGCGCCCCTATTGGATCCGCGAGGGAACGGTGATTCCCTTGACCGATGAAATCCTGCTTCACCACGATGCCTTCTCCGCTGCCGTCGAGCAAGTGGTCGAGGCGATCCGAAGGGAGGGGCCCCAGTCCATTTCCGATCTCCGCAAGCGGCTCCCCGTCTCCCGCAAATATCTGATTCCTCTGCTGGAAACCATGGACCAAAGGGGCATCACCCGGCGTCGCGGCGATGTGCGGGAGCTGGTCGACGCATGAGGAAGCCGTTTTCCGTCGGGAAAACGGCTTCCCTTCGTCGCGCCTTCAGTACTGGCGCAGGTACGGGACGGCGGCGAGGTTGACAATGAGGGAAAACGCGCCCACTCCCACCGCCCACCATCCCAGTTGATATCCGCGGATGCCGCTGATGAGGCCGAGGGCAATGCCCGCAGGGGCGAGGATGAAGGGAACCAACAGCAGGGACAGGACCGACAAAACTATGGCCAGGGTGCCCAACCAGCTCCCTTCAAACCCCTCTTCCTCTCCCTTTGAACCCTTTCCCGCCGGGACCGGTTCAGCCACTTCTTCCGCGGCTTCCACATCGACATCCCCCGTCGCGTCCCCTTTCCCCGTCTCCTTCCGCTTCGGGGAGTTCCGGCCGTCCTTCCCCTCCAGGTGGGGCAAATCGACCCTGGGCGGGTCCGTCTTCCGCGTGGCCCGATCGATCATGCCGTCGGTCTGCATCCGCTCGTCCATCTGTTCCAGTTCTTCATCGCGCAAGGAGTGTCCCCTCCAATACGGTTTTTCCATAGTATGCGATGAGGGAGGAAGCAGTAATTTTCCAGATTACGGAGCATTCCCGCAGGGCCAATTCCGCTTATGCCTTCCGCCTCCTTCCTTCGTTTCTCCGAATCGTCAGGGCGGGACCGCGGGAGAAACGCTCCGCTTAAACGTCCGGACCAGGTGTCGCGCTCATCGGAATCGCCCTTTTTTTGGGGACAGTTTCCGGCATCCTCCTTTAAAATCGGCCGGATTTTCCGCCGGGATCACACCCGGTTGTTTGCAAAATCAAAAGACAGATCTTCCTAAGTTCGTGGGCGTCCGGAGGTCCCTTCCCCTTCGCCCGCTCCGTCGCCAGTTTCGGGGGTGCGTCCACGCCGGCTTGCGTCAAAACTGCATTGCACAGCAAATATCGGATCCCGTCCCCGCATCCGTTATCCGCGGCCCGGCTCCCGGGGCGGGAGGTCCCGGACCGCCGGATGAAGGCCCACTTCGGCGAAGCGGCGCCAACCTTAAGGCCGCGCCGACCTTTGTTTCCGAATCGGACCCCACTGGGTCCCCCTCTTGCCGAACCAAAAAACAAAAAAATCCCGCAACAACCGTTGCGGGATCAAGGCACCGACTCATTCGGCCAGTTCGGCTTCCTTGTAATCCGGAGGACCGACGGGATGGCGGAGGACATTTTTCAGGTTCGGCGATTCCATAATCACGTTGTTGTAATAGTACAACGGAAAGACGGGCATCTCTTCCATCAAGAGCTCCTCCGCTTCCTGGAGCAGTTTCACCCGTTCCTCCTCACTTTTGGCTTTTGTGGATTTCTCGAGCAATTCGTCATATTTTTTGTTGCTCCATCCGGTCCGGTTCATGGAATGCCCCGTCTGGAAGCTTTCCAGGTAATTGTACGGATCGTTGTAATCCGGCAGGAAGCTGGAGCGGGACATCTGGTAATTCCGGTTGATCTGGCTGTCGAAGAACACTTTGGTCTCCTGGCTTTGAAGTTTGATTTTCACCCCCAGATTCTTCCGGTACATCTCCTGAAGGGCTTCCGCCACCAATTTGTTCTTTTCATTGGCATTGTAAAGCAGGGTGACGGTGGGCAGAGATTTCCACCCCTCCTCCTTCATCCCCTCTTTGAGGAGGCGTTTGGCTTCCTCCACCTGATTGTCGGCGATCAGCTCCTCGCGCCCTTCCCGGAAATCCCCCAGCTGGGTCATCGTGCCCGGAGCCACGAAGGCAAGCGCCGGTTGCTGGTTCCCCTGCACCACCCGTTCCACGATGGACTTCCGGTCCACCGCCAAAGCGAAGGCTTTCCGGATTTTCTTGTTGGTGAAGGGCTTTTCCTCCACGTTGAACCGGAAAAACTCGAGTCCCGATCCATCCAGGACCTTGGCTTCCCCGTTCTTGATCAGCGAAGGCAAAATGTCCGGCGGCGGGGTCGCGGAATGGAGCTTTCCGGTTTTGAACATCTGATAGGCCGAGCTGGGATCGCTCACCATCGCCCATTCGATCCCGCCCAGCTTCACCCGGTCCTTCTCCCGGTAATGCTCGTTTTTAACGGTCTTCACGGCGGAGTCATGCTTCCACTCCTTCATCTTGAAGGGGCCGTTGCTCACGTAGGAATCCCCGTTCTCATAAAGTTTCGGATCTTCCTCCAATCCTTTTTTGTACACCGGATAATACACAGTGTAGGCGGTCAGCTGCAAAAAGAAGGGCGTCGGCTTGGACAGGCGCACCTCCAGGGTGTAATCGTCCTTCGCCCTCACCCCCACCTGGTCGGCGGAGGCCTTCTCGGTGTTGTATTCCTCGGCGTTTTCGATGAAATAGAGAAGAAACGCCGCGGAGGAGGCGGTTTTGGGATCGAGGACCCGCTTCCAGGCGTACTCGAAATCGTGGGCCGTCAACGGTTCGCCATTGGACCATTTGACGTCCTTCCGAAGGGTGAAGGTATACGTCAGCCCGTCCGGCGAGACGTCCACCTTTTCGGCCACGGCGGGTTTCGGCTGATGATTTGCATCAAGGCGCATCAGACCTTCGAAAAGGGCATTGACCACTTCCATCGATTCGGCGTCAAAGGCTTTGGCCGGATCCAGGGAAGTGGGCTCCCCGTTGGGCAGATTCAGCTTCAGAATCGGCTGGGATTGTGACGTGCCTTCTTCCGAATCACCCGACGTGCCGCATGCGGAAAGAATCAGGGCCATGGCCATGAACAGCGCGATCGTCGCGCGCCACCCTTTCTTCACACCCATCCCTCCTGTCGAGGCGGAAAAATTCTTGCTTCTCAAACATTCGACGGATGGAACCGTTTTCCCTCCGTTCGGGGTCGCCTTTGCCCGGAAAAAGGAACCCCGCTTCGCCGTGAAGAAAGGGTATAAGGAATTTCTCGACGCGAGGAGTGACTTCCATGGACATCCGCTTTGTGGACGTGACGGTGGGAAACGTCTGGTCAAGCCCGGAAAAGCCGCGGGACCTGGACGCTCCCTCCCTCTTTCGTCCGGCAGACATCAAGGAATGGCTCTCCCGCCTGGACGGCGATGAAAAAGGGCGGATCGACCTGGTCGGCCGCTTGGAAACCCAGGTGCTCTACGGGGAACCGGTGTGGATCGTCGGAGAAAGGAACGGGTGGGCGGAAATCCGCGTCCCGGAACAGTATTCCCATAAAGATGAGAGCGGGTATCCCGGCTGGATTCCCCTTGAGCAGCTCACCTTTCACCCGGATTATCACCAGGCGTGGCAAACGGAACCCTTGGCCTATGTGACCGTCCCCTTCACCCGGTTGCGCCTGGAGGGGAGCGAATCGGAACAATCTCTCGGATTTATGAGCAAACTTCCCTGGCTGGGCGAAGTGGACGGGGAAGCCATCGTCCTCACCCCCCGGGGAACGGTGGGGCGTCTCCCCGCCGAGGACATCACCGTCGCACGCACCTTGCCAACCGCCGGCGGCGAAGTCCGGGTCGCCACCGCCAAGCGTTTCCTGGGCCTGCCTTATCTGTGGGGAGGCACTTCCGCCTACGGATTTGATTGTTCCGGCTTGATGTATCGCGTCTTCGAATCGGCGGGGATCCGCATCCCCCGGGATGCGGGCGACCAGGCCCGCTTCGGAAAGCGGGTGACGAAGGAGGAGCTTCGGCCGGGAGATCTGGTGTTTTTCGCCTACAATGAGGGGAAAGGGGAAATTCATCACGTGGGCATGTACGTGGGAGAAGGAAACTTTCTCCATTCCCCCCGCACCGGCCACCCGGTTCGGATCGACCGGCTGTCCGAGGAAAACTATGCGCGGGAATTTTGCCTTGCCCGAAGGTATCAGGGAAATGAAACCTTCTGAAAACGAAAAAAGGGCGCAACTTCCGGTGCCCCCTGTTCCCGTTTTTCATCGGCCTCGTCCGTTTTGCCGAAACACCACCTGCTCAAGCCGCTCCACCCTACGGGCGAGGTCCCGAATCGCCGCGCTTTGTCCGGAATCTTCCGCGGTCATTCGCGACGATCCCCGCTGGGCTTTGCGGAGTTGCTCCTTCAGGCGCTCGTTTTCCTCGATCAAATCCTCGTAATTTTTGATGACCAGATCCAGAAATTCGTTCACCTCATCGATATCGTACCCGCGAATGGCGTGCTTGAAATCCTTGTTGAAGATGTCCATCGGCGTCAGCCGCTTCATGTTGCGAATCCCTCCCCCAAACACTTCTGCCATTCATTTCTTATTATACTATGATACCGCCTTTTCGCGTCCAGTGGCCGGAAAAGAACCGGCCAGAAACGCGAAAGAGGAGGAGGACACCTCCTCCTCCCGGAGAGGGGACGGACCGGGCTCCGGAGCGATCAGCCCGCGTGGGGAAAGGTCCGGCGAACCACATCCATGAAATTATTCCACAGTCCCGCCACCGGACGGCCTTGGCGGATATCCCGGGCGAAATCCCCCATCTGTTTGACAAAGTCGGGATTGGCGGACACGTACACCCTCCGAATGCTGGCATCCTTCGCCCGGACCCTGCGGGCGATCTCCCGCTCCAAACCTTTGGTCAAGCGGACGCCGGAGGGCAGCATGACAGCCACATACGCGGTCCGATCCGTCAAGATGACCGTCGCGGTGTCCACGCGCTTCATGCCGGCGAGGGAATCGGCGATTTGATCCGCCACCCGCATCTGCCGGGACATCGGCTGCCGCGCCGCATCCCGCCGGTCCGTTTGATGGGTTAAGGGCCGGGCGGGCCGCTGAAGGGCGTCGTTTCGCATTTGCGTCTCTTCGGGACGCTGCTGAGTGGCGCAACCGGCGATGAACCCCAAGGCCAGGGCCGCCGAAAGTGCTCCGAGCGCCCACTTTCTCGCGGAACGCATGGGCATCCTCCTTTCCTTAAAGGATTCGTCCATAGTATCCGTCCGGCCGGAAAAAATATGTGTTTCCCCTCCCGCAACAAAAAAAGAGCCGCCCGGGCGGCTCTTCCGATACGCAAAAACAAGGCGGAGATCCGGCAACCGGGTGCTCCGCCCTGAATTTTTCCGGCCATCATTCATCGCTCTGACCGAAGAAAATGGAGATGTAGTAAAGCAATTGCATCACCGCGACGAGGGTGGCGGCCACGTAGGTGAATGCCGCGGCATTCAACACTTTGCTCACGCCCCGTTCCTCGGTGTTGCGAATGAAGCCCTGTCGAACGAGGATGTCCTTGGCGCGGTTGCTGGCGTTAAACTCCACCGGCAGCGTCACCACCTGGAATGCGACCGCCGCCGAGAAGAAGAGGATGCCCAGCGCCAAAAGGTTCAGCGCCTGAAAGAGGAATCCGGCCAGCAACAGCAGCGGAGCGACGCCCGAAGCGAAATTGACCACCGGGAACATCTTGTGGCGCAGCACCAGAAAACCGTAGGCATCCCGATGTTGCAGGGCGTGGCCGCACTCGTGGGCCGCCACCGAAACCGCGGCGATCGAATTGGAATAATACACGCTCTCCGACAGGCGGACCGCCCGGGCCACCGGATCGTAATGGTCGGTCAATTTCCCCGGCACCGGCTCCACGGGCACGTCGTGCAGGCCGTTGGCATCGAGGATGCGGCGGGCCACTTCCGCCCCGGTCATCCCGGAGAAAGCCGGACTTTCCGACCACTTGTTGAAGGTTCCCTTCACCTTGAATTGCGCCCATACGGACAGTCCGAAGGCGACGATGATCAATAGATACAATACCGAAGACATATCCGCTTCATTCCTCCTTAAGCGCGTTCCATGTTCTCGGAATCCAGCTCAGACCGAGACCTTCCGGCGCGGTTGCCGGCACACCACCGGAAGGAAAGACCGGCGGCACCCCCGCTTAGAGCATCACGGCGCGCGCCTCTTCAGCTATTATATTATACCATAAGCGGAATCCATTCATCGCGGCCGGTTTTGGAAAGAAGCGCCGGGGGAAAGAATAGGTTTTATCTCCTCGCTTTCATCCAGTGAAACCGGCATTAATTTTTTGTTACAATAAGAGGGACATCGGTCGTAAAGGAGGTAGGAGATGAACCTGATCGAACAGTTGATCAATACGGAGGAATTGAGTCAGTTCCATTTCCTGCTGGAGATCGCCCTCATCTTGGTCGCGGTCAAGATCGCGGGACATTTGAGCAAAAGGTTCGGACAACCCGCCGTCTTCGGCGAGCTGCTCGTCGGGGTGATCCTCGGCCCCTCCCTCCTGGGATGGGTCCAGCAGAGCGACATGCTCCGCGAGCTGGCCGAAATCGGCGTCATTTTGCTGATGTTCCTCGCCGGCCTGGAAACCGATGTAAACGAATTCAAACGCACCGCATACGGTTCCTCCCTTACGGCCGTCGGAGGGGTGATCCTTCCCCTGATCGCCGGCTTCGGGGTCGGATTGCTGTTCGGCTACAACTACTCCACCGCCATCTTTATCGGAACGGTGTTGGTGGCCACCAGCGTCAGCATTTCGGTGCAAACCCTGAGGGAATTGGGAAGGCTTCAATCCAAGGAAGGGGTCACCATCCTGGGTGCCGCCGTGCTGGACGACATCCTGGGCATCATCACCCTGTCGGTCGTCATCGGCTTTGTCGCCAGCGACGACAGCGGCGGAAGCGTTGCGGGCATCCTGCTTCTCCTGGTGAAGATCATCCTCTTCTTCATCATCACCCTCCTGGCGGGTCGGACCGTGCTCCCGAGGCTGTTTCGCGCCGTCTCCGGCATGCTCACGACCGAGGTGGTGCTCACCTTCGGCATCATCACCGCCCTCGCCTTTGCCTATTTCGCGGAAATGTTCGGAATGGCCGGGATCGTCGGCTCCTATTTCGCCGGGCTGATGCTCAGCCTCTCCAGCTTCCGGGAGGAATTGTTCGAAAAGGTGGAAACGGTGTCCTTCTCTTTCTTTGTGCCGATCTTTTTCGTCAGCATCGGCGTGACGGCACAGGTGAAGAATTTCACCTTCGAGATGCTCTTTCTCATCGTGGTCCTCACCCTCGTGGCCGTCCTGACCAAACTGATCGGCGGCGGCTTGGGGGCCAAACTGGCCGGGTTCAACTGGCGCAGTTCCGCCATCATCGGCTCCGGAATGATCGCCCGGGGGGAAGTGGGGCTTATCGTCGCCACCATCGGCTTGCAGAAGGGATTGATCGACCAGTCCCTGTTCACCGCGGCGGTGGTCATCGTGCTGGTCACCACGCTGGTGACGCCCCCCGCCCTGAAGGCCTTCATCGGTCGGCGCACCGAGCCCTCGCGGAACCCCTGACCAAATCCGGAAAGGGAAAAAGCACCCCGGCAGGGTGCTTTTTCCTTTTCACCGGTGCTTTTCCTTGAGCCGAAAGGTATGGCAACAGGTGTCGGCGGACCGGCGGGCCGAATAATCCCGGTGGCCCGTTCCCACCATTTCTCCCCCGATTTCCTCATCGAACCGGCGGTTGGCATGCGGATCGATTTCCACCATGATCGCATCCGCCGTGCATTTGTTCCCTTCGGCCCAGAAGTAGCAGTTGGCCACACTGCATTTGACTTCAGGCAAAACCGGATCACCTCCTGGCTTAAGTATTCTCGAGCCAGGAGGAAGGTATCAGTGGAAATTTTAATCCTTGGTTTTGTCTGCCTGCCGCAGCTCGTCCAGGATGGCGGAAATCGATTCGAAGGAGATGCCGTTCTCGTTCCTGGCGGACACCACAAAATAAACCTCGCCGCTGAAGGCGGGGATGTATTCCTTCACTTCCACTTCCGTGTCTCCGTATGTTTTCCGGAACACCGGCTGGTTTCCGATCTTTTTCCATCCCAGCCGCACCAGTTCCTCCTCATAAGGTTCAAAATCCTGCTCGTGAATGTTCAAGTGAATCCGTGTCACCTTCAAAATATTCACCCTCCTGCGTTTGTCGATGGTAATTATACCACATCCCCCGTGACACTTCATCGTCCAAAGCGAAAAAGGAAAAGATGACGCCGTTACAGAAAGTACTAAAAGTCGCGCTTCGGCAGGTGTTATCGGGGGCGAAAATGGCTAAAAATGGAAGGTAACGGGGTTGGAGGAATTTCATGGATGTTTCCGAAGAAGCCGTGTGTTATCATTTGAGATGAATTGCATTTGACGGTTGAGGGGATGGGGAAATGGTTCGCGGCAAACCGGATTTCTGGCTGATGTTCTTCACGTTTGTCCTGTTGGGATTCGGGCTGGTGATGGTGTTCAGCGCCAGCTACTATGAGGGATGGACCGAGTTCAACGACAGTTACTATTTTTTTAAGCGGCAGCTGACGTGGGCCGGCTTGGGTTTGGTTCTGTTTTTCACGTTCGCCAACATCCCGTTCACCCTTTATCGGCGCTATGTCGGATGGATTTTGCTGGCCTGTTTGATCCTGCTGGTGATGGTGTTCGTTCCCTTCATCGGCGTCGAGGCCAACGGCGCTTCCCGCTGGATTCAGATCGGCCCGCTGACGATTCAGCCCTCGGAGCTGACAAAACTGGGGATGATCATCTACACCGCCTCGATCATGACAAAAAAGCAGCCCCATCTGGACAACTTCGCGCGGGGGTTGCTTCCCCCGCTGATTGTGATCGGACTGGTCTGCTTCTTGATCATGATCGAACCCCATTACAGCGCCACGATCATCATCCTGGCCTCTTGCATGGTGGTGATTTTCTGCGCCGGCGCGCGGATCCGCCACTTGCTGCTGCTGGGGCTGGTATCGGTGCCTGTGTTGATCATGGTCCTCTATCTGGCGGATTACCGGATCGAGCGCCTGGAAGCGGCCTACGACCCTTGGAAGGATCCCAACGACACGGGATACCAGATCATCCAATCCCTTTATGCCATCGGTCCCGGAGGTTTGGCCGGCCGGGGACTGGGAAACGGGATCCAAAAATTGGCCTATCTGCCCGAGGCGCACACCGACTTCATCTTTGCCATCATTGCCGAGGAACTGGGCTTTTTTGGGTGCCTCTTCCTGATCCTCCTCTTTGTGGCTGTGATTTTGCGGGGCATTCGCGCCTCCCTGATCGTCCCGGATCCGTTCGGAACCCTGCTCGGCATCGGCCTGGTCAGCTCCATCGCCATCCAAGCCCTGCTCAATCTGGCCGTGGTGACGGCGATCCTTCCCGTGACGGGCATTCCCCTTCCCCTGATCAGCTACGGCGGATCGTCCCTGCTCATCAACATGGCTTCCCTGGGAATACTCCTCAACATCTCCCGCTACCGGCCGGATCCCCGGCGGAAAAACCTTTCCCGATGAAAACGCAAGGGGCACCCCAGGGCGCCCCTGTTCCGGCGGAAGCTTCACACCGCTGTCTCAGGAGCCCACCAATCCCTCCTGGGGACTGCTGGCCGAAGCATAACGCCTCCTGGGAATCCTTCCCGCCTCGAAACCCAATCTCCCCGCTTCGACGGCCCATCTCATCGCCCGGGCCATCTTCACCGGATCCTTCGCCCGGGATACGGCGGTGTTCAGCAGCACCCCGTCCGCTCCCAGCTCCATCGCCTGAACCACGTCCGCCGGGGATCCGATCCCCGCGTCGACAATGACGGGGACCTTCGCCTGTTCGATGATCAGGCTCAAATAGTGGGGATTGAGCAGTCCCAGCCCGGATCCGATCGGGGACCCGCCGGGCATGATGGCGTGGGCCCCCGCTTCCTCCAACCGCTTGGCCAGGATCGGATCGTCGGAGGTGTAGGGCAGAACGGTGAATCCCTCCTCCACCAGAATCCGTGTCGCCTCCAGGGTGGCGACGGGATCGGGCAGCAGGGTTTTGGGATCCCCGATAATTTCCACCTTGATCATGTCGCACAGTTTGGAGGCCCGGGCCAGCCGGGCGATTCGCAGGGCCTCCTCCACGCTGGTGGCCCCCGCCGTGTTGGGGAGCAGGGTGTATTTGCTGAGATCCAGCCGCTCCAAGAAGTTGGGCTGATTCGGATCGCTGATGTTCAACCGGCGAACGGCAAAGGTGAGCACCTCCGCCCCCGAAGCTTCCACGGCAGCCTGCTGAATGTCCAGCGACGGAAACTTCCCGGTTCCCAAAAAAAGCCGGGAACGGAAGGTGTATTTCCCGATCTTCAGCACGCTTTAACCCCCTCCGACAAAATGAACGATCTCGATGGAATCCCCTTCGGCAAGGGGAGTCGAGTCATGCTCTTCCCTTTCCAGGATCTGTCGGTTCCGCTCCACCACAACGATCCTTTTTTCCACCCCCAGGTGTTCCAAAAGTCCGGAGACGGTTCGGACTTCCTCGGGCAGTTCCATCTCTTTTCCATTCACGCGGATGCGAATAATCTCTCCCCCTTTCACGGGCAGCCGGAATGTTTACGGCTGCGACAGGCGATTGGGCGAAAAGGGTTTCAGATCCGGAACTTCCTCTCCCGCGATCATTTCGGCAATCCCCTGGCCGGTGACGGGACTGAGCAAAATGCCGTTGCGGAAATGGCCGGTGGCGACAAACAGATTGCGGTAGGGTTCAAACTTCCCGATAAAGGGAAGGCCGTCGACGGACCCGGGACGGACGCTGGACCAGGCGCGGATAAACGTGCTGTCCGCCAATTCCGGGACCAGCCGGACCGCTTCCGAGGTCAGTTTCTGAATGGCGTCCATCGTCACCCATTCGGTAAAATCGCCGGCCCGCTCCGTCGCCCCCACGATCACCTTGCCGTCCGCTTTGGGGACCAGGTAGCATCCCTCCGCAAACAGCGTCCTTTCAAAGAGCGCCCTTCGGGGATATACCGCCAGGGATTCCCCCTTGACCGGAACCACCGGCAATCGCAATCCCAATTTCCCCGCCAGCGCGGCGCTCCAGGCCCCCGCCGCCAGCACCACGTGCTCCGCCTGAAACGTCCCCCGGTCCGACTCCACCCTTTCAATCCGGTCCTTTCCGGCGCGCAAGGCAGTCACTTCACACCGCTCGATCAGTTCGGCCCCGAGCAGCTCTGCCGCATAGGAAAAGGCCCGGGTCAACCGGGAAGAGGAAACATGGGAATCCCCGGGGATGTACAGCGCCCCTTCGATCCGGTCGGACACCGCCGGTTCCACGCTCCGAACCCGATCCCTGTCCCACCAGTCCGCCGTCCCGCCGCGTTCGCGCTGCCAAACCCCCCGCTTATAAAGCGCCTCGGCCTCTTCCCGGGTCCAGGCGATCCGCAACACGCCCGTCCGGATCAATTCGATGTCGATGCCGGTCAGACGATACAGCTCCGAAGCCAAATCGGGAAACATGGACCGGCTCTTCACGCACAGCTCGCTCAACGGCCCCGGTTCGGCCATCTCCACCTGGGCTCCCAATATCCCCGCGGCGGCGGACGAGGAGTGGGAGCCGATCAGATCCCGCTCCAGGACGGTGACCCGCGCTCCCCGCTTGGCCAGATAGTATGCGATGGAACAGCCGATCACACCACCTCCGATCACCACCACATCCCGCTCATGCAACCTGTAGCCCCCCTTTTTTCTCCTCTCCGGCGCACTCCGGATGGTCACGATAGGCGATCCAGCCGTGCCCTCATTCGACGGGCCGCCCCTTCGGGATTCGGACTGTCCATCAGAGCGGAAAGGACGGCCACCCCCGCACAACCCGTCTCCATCACCCGGGGAATCCGCTCCGCGTTGATCCCACCGATGGCCAGAACCGGAACCTTCACGGCCCGAACCACCCGGGAAAGCAGTTCAAGCCCCTTCGGTGGAATCCCCGGCTTGGACGGAGTGGAAAATACATGGCCGAACATCAGGTAGTCCGCCCCCAGGGCGGCCGCCTGTTCCGCGGCCCGGACCGAATGAACCGACACCCCCACCCGATGCCGGCAACCGACGATTTCCCGCACCCGATCCACCGGCAGACCCGCTTCCGGCAAATGGATGCCGCAACCAAGCGCCATGGCCACATCCAGCCGATCATGAACGACCAGCTGTCCTGAAGTCAAAAGCCCTCGCTCCAAAAGCCTGCTCCCCAAGCGATACATCTCCCGGGCGGTCCGGCTTTTCCACCGCAGGTGGACCTGGTCCACCCACGGCCGGACCTTTTCGACAACGGCCACAATGTGGTCCGGCAAGTGGCGGTCCCCGGTGACGAGATGAAGTCTGGCTCCGATTCCCGTCTCCCCCTTTCCTGCAAAAAACCGGTATCCTGGTGGATACCGGCAACGCACGCAACCGCCACATTCCTTGCGCTGGTATTACCCAGGTCAAGTTCAAAGGGTTGGGGCGCAAACCCCTCTCAGCACCGTACAGGTGCACCCCCAGTGGACTCCTTTCACGTTTTTCTATTATTCTAGCAGTCCCCCGCAAAGGGCGTCAAATCGCATCCCGCATCCGCCCTTCCGGAAGAGGGGGCGCGATTTTCCGAAAGCCTCCCTTCATCATTTGGGGCGGGAGGACCCGGCCCGGTTCTGGCTTATCGACCAGCAATACCAGGCGAGAAACCCTCCCGCCAGGATCAGGACCAACAGAAACACCGGCCCGAGACGGTTAAGGAAATGAAACACCAGTTCCCAGCTGGAACCCAGCACATACCCCAATCCGATGAAGGTGGCGCACCAGACCACCGCCCCGCAGTAGGCGTACAAACCGAACCGGGCGTAAGAAAGTCTGGATATCCCGGCCAAATAGGCGGTCAAATGACGGACTCCCGGGATGAAGTAGCCAAAAAACAATACCCAGTTGCCGTATTTCCGGAACAGAAACTGAGTGATCCGGAGCCTTCTCCGCGTGATGAAGAGTTTGCTTCCGTATCGCTTCAGGAGAGGATAGCCGAAACGCGTTCCCAGTACGTAGCTGAGGGTGATTCCGCCGACGGAGCCGGAAAGGGCGCTGATGTAAGTGAGATACAGATTCAATTTCCCCTCCGACGAAAGATACCCGATGAAGGTCATGAAGATTTCATCGGGAAGAGGAATGCCGGCGATTCCCAGGATCAGAAAGAAGACAATCCCGATATATCCGTACTGCAACAAAAACTCGGCCCATGTCTGTTCCATTCAGTTAACCCCGTTTTTGATCAAGTTCAGACCGCGCTTGTGAAAAGCGGTTCCAGCCTCATCAAGGGGACGGGAACCGCTTCCGCTTCTCAACCGTCAACGTCACCGAGCACGATATCCACCGCACCGAGGATGGCGATCAAGTTGGCGATGTTTTCCCCTTCCAACAGCTGGGGCAAAATCTGCAGATTGTGGAAGGACGGCCGGCGCCAATGGATCCGCCAGGGATTGGCTTTCCCTTTGCTGATCAGGTGAACGCCCAGCTCTCCCCGGGGGTTTTCCACCGCCGTGTACACTTCCCCTTCCGGCGGGCGGATCAACCGCGGCACTTTCGCCATGATCGGCCCTTCGGGGATCTGCTCCACCGCCTGTTCGATGATCCGCAGGGATTGACGGATTTCCTCCATCCGGACCTGGAAGCGATCGTAACAGTCCCCCTCGGTGGCAATGGGAACATCAAAATCGAACCGGTCATAGATCGAATAGGGCTGATCCTTCCTCAAATCCCGCTGAATTCCCGTGCAACGGAGGCACGGACCGGACAATCCGTACTGGACGGCGGTTTTTGCGTCGTATTTGCCGACTCCTTTGGTCCGGTTGATGAAGATTTCGTTGCCCCCCACCAGTTCGAGATATTCTTCGTGACGCTCCCGCAGGTAGGAAACCAGATTGCGCACCTTGTCCAGCCACCCTTCGGGAGCATCCCATTTGACACCTCCGACCCTCATGTAATTGTATGTGAGGCGGGCGCCGGATATCTCGTTGAACAGATCGATGATCTTCTCCCGATCCTGGAAGGCGTACAGGAAGGGACTCATCGCGCCGATGTCCAGAAGATAGGTGCCGAACCAGACCAGATGGCTGGCGATCCGGTTCAGTTCCATCACGATGACCCTCAGATATTCGGCGCGTTCGGGAATCTCCAGACCCATCAGGGTTTCCACGGCGTGGACCACGGCGTAATTGTTGATCATCGCCGACAGGTAGTCCATCCGGTCCGTGTAGGGGATGATCTGCGTATAGTTCAGGTTTTCCGCCAGCTTCTCCGTTCCCCGGTGCAGGTATCCGATCACCGGGGTGGCTTCGCGGATGATCTCCCCGTCGATCTTGAGCAAGATCCGGAACACACCGTGCGTGCTGGGGTGTTGGGGCCCCACATTGAGGAGCATCTCTTCGGTCCGCATCCAAACACCATCCTTCATCGAATTCCAAAACCACTGCCTCTACCGGTCTTCCACCGTTCGGACGACCTCGATGCCGTTCAACAGCATATGATAGGCAAACAGCTGGTCCATCACATCTCCGTCGTGGGCGGGCGCTCCCGTCTTCTCGGAAACCTCCACCGGCACGTCGTAGGTTCGGACGTGCTCCAGGGGAACGATCACCCGGACGCGGGCGTTGTGCTCGTTGGCCAGAAGGCGGATGCCCATGGCGTTCTGGTAAATGCACAGGTCCGTACAATCCCCCACGACGACAAAGGTGACCGGCCCTTCCGCAAAGCGCTTCTCCAGATATTCGAAGAAGCGCTCCCCTCCTTCGTCCCTGCCGAACAGGCCGCTGGTCGCGTTTTTGCGGAACACCCGGACACCGTCCCGCCCGAGGAGCGGCTTGAGTTCATCCACCACCTCCGCTTCGTCCGTGCCCCGGACGCAATGCGGGGGAAAGGCGGAAAATTCCACGGCATCCTCGGGATGGGCGTCATTGAGAAAAACCAGGTTTTCGCCGGGCACTCCCCTTTTCAACAGGGCCTCCGCCAAAGCCTTGACCGGCTTCACCATCCCGGCAACCCGTTCGCTGGCCAAAGGCCCCTTCTCGCAAAAGCCCTTCAAGATATCCACAAACACCAAAACAACCCGCCCCGGACCGCCAGCCTGATCGATCAGCGATGAAACCGTTTCCGGCGGCAAGGCGGACAGTTGCTTTGCCACATGATTGAAAAACCGATCCCTGGGCTCCACGCTCGCTCCCCCTCCTGAAAACCCGGCATCCTCGAAAACCGGCCGAAACCTTCGTTGCTATTATAATATGTCCTGAAAGAAAAAGAAAGGAGCCCTCCGGCCCCTTTCCGGAACACCGTCCGCGTTTCGTCCCGGCATGCGCTACGCCTCCTCGACAAACCGGACCATGTTCTTCACCGACGCACGGTCCATTCGCCGAATCACTTCCACCAAAAGCCGCACCGCCTGCTGGACGTCGCTTCTGGAAACCATGGAGACGTGGCTGTGGATGTATCGGGCGGCCACCCCCACCACCAGGGACGGAACCCCCCTTCGGAACAGGTGAATCTTCCCCGCATCGGTCCCTCCCCCGCTCATCGTTTCCACCTGGACCGGAATGTTCAATTCTTCCGCGATCTCCATCACCCGATCGCGGAGGCGCAGATGGGGGATCATCGTGGCATCGAGAAAGGTGATGAGCGGCCCCCCTCCGAGGCGCGGTTTGCTGCCTTTTTCGCTGCCGGGGCCGTCTTCGGCGACCCCCACGTCGAGCACAAAGGCGATGTCCGGCTCCACCGCATGGGGAGACGTGACCGCCCCCCGCAGCCCCACCTCCTCCTGGACCGTCGCCCCCGCGATCACCGTGTTGGGATGATCCGCTTTCGCAAGTTCCTTCAGGACTTGAATCGCCATGTAGCAACCGACCCGGTTGTCCAGGGCCTTCGCCAGAATCGTGTCCCTGTCCGGAAGGATTTCAAAGGGACAGACCGGCACGATCGGATCGCCGACACGAATGCCCCACTCCTTGACCTGTTCATCGCTTTTCGCTCCGATGTCCACGTACATCTCCCGGATGGGGTACACTTTTTTCCGCTCCTCCGGCGTCAAGATATGGGGCGGTTTGGAGCCGATCACCCCGGTGAAGGTCCGCTTTTCCGTCACGACGGACACCCGCTGGGACAGAAGCACCTGATCCCACCAGCCGCCCAGCGTGGCAAACCGCAGGTATCCCTCCTTCGTGATTTCCTTCACCATAAACCCGACCTCGTCCATATGGCCCGCCAACAGGATGCGGGGAGAGGGGGAGGTTCCCTCCTTTTCCCCGAAGACGCTGCCGATGTGATCCGTCACTATCTTGGCGGAGATCCGCTTCAGTTCCCGCAGCATGATGTGGCGCACTTCCCCTTCGTAACCGGAAACCCCCCGGGCGAGGGTCAGCTCCTTCAACAATTCCATATCGGACATCCTCTCACCCACCTGTCAAAAACTCAGCCCTTAAATCCTAGTATGGGTGAGTCCCGGCGACTTCATGAGGAAAACCCCCGCCGCAAAAAATCGACCCGGCAAGCGCCAGGGCCGATTCGCCGTCCCTACATATTCCCTGTCAACGCAATTCAAACTACGGTTAAGGAGGGATGTCGATGCCTTTGATGGAAATCAGCATTGTGCCCGTGGGAACGGAATCATCCAGCTTCAGCAGCGTGATCCGGGAAGTGTGCCGCGTCATCGATCAGCACGGGCTCCCCTACCAGGTGACGCCGACGGCCACGGTGATCGAAGGAAATATCGATCAATTGATGAACGTGGCCGTCGAAATCCACCGGACGCCGCTTAATCACGGAGCGGACCGGGTGGTCACCCAGATCACCATCGATGACCGGCTGGATCAGCCGATGGATCTCCATTCGCAGGTGGCCAAAGTTCAACCTTCCCCTATCCGGTAAATCCCATTGCCGAGCCACCGCCTGAAGGCCGCGGAGCGAAAAACATCCGCGGCCGCTTTCACCTCTCAAGATGCCCCCCCTTCACCTCCCGCTCCAAATCGCCTGCTGAGGCGGAAGAGATTCTTCCCCCTTCCTGGCGGGGAACAACTCCTCCCTCATCTTCACATAAGCCAGGATCAGGGTTCCCATGTAGAGCGTGACGGGAAAGGCGTGAAAGGTAAAGAGCATCAGCAGGCCGAAAAAGCTCCCCACCATCGCCGCGATGGTCCCATTCGGAAAAAACTGCAGAATCAGCCACGGGAAGGCGGAGACAAACCCGAGCAACGCGACTCCCGCACCCGCGGACAGCCAGGCGCCCAGCAGGATGAAAACCGCCCTTGCGGGCCGCTTCCCAAGGAGGCGGAACACGCTGCCCAGGGTGCGGACCACCCCCGTCCGTTCCACCAACATCACCGTCTGCGCGAAGGAAAAACAGGCGAGCAAATAAAGGCCGACCACGCCCCCCATCCCCCAAATCGCAATCCAATAGGCGATTTGGGAGTCCACCAGGGAATTAAGCCGAAAAAACAGCCAACCGAGACCCATCAGCATTCCCGCCAGGATCAGGACCAATGCGGACATCCGGAAGAAATAACGAAAACCAAAGGAGAAAAAGTCGGCAAAGGAGAGGCGACCTTCCACAGCCGCCTGCCGGATCAGCCCCAACATCCCCGTGACCGAAAAGAGAATGGAAGCCGCCAAAAAAAGGGCCATCGTCGCGGGCAGCGCCATCGTCTTCGGCGAAGCTCCCAGGATTTTCTCCGGGATCCGGTCAAAGAGTTCTTCGGGATGGTCCGGGAAATAGACGGCGGCCAACACCTTATGTACCAGCTCCGGCGAAGGATCCGCCATCAGCCAGACGGCGGCGAGACCCGCCGCCCACACCGCCAACAGAATTCCTTCTCCCAATGTGGTAAACAACCAAATCGCCCCACCGTGCCGATTGATCAAGCGCAAGGCATCCAGCAACGGAATTCCCCCCCTTCATCTACAAAAAACGGCGTTTTTCCTGAAATCGGTTCTCCGTCGCCCAAAAGGATCTTTCGATGGTCAATCTTCGCCGTTTTGCCGTATCCTTTCCGCTTCCATCCGTTTCTCCCTCTTTGGACAAGATTCCTGATCGGGATCCGTGTTGAACCTTTTTTTCGCTTTGTATATTGTTAATTGTGAGAATGGTGTTTTTTATCCCATTTTTCCTCCCCGGAGGCGATCGCCGTGGACGGATTGCGGTCGAAGGCATCCCGGCTGCGCGTGCAAGCGGTGAAGGGAGACAGCTTCCGCTACCGGCAGGATGCGCTGGTGGTGGAGGAGCCGATGGAGATTCGGCTGGTCTTTCCCCAGGCGAAAGAACCGATTCCCATCTCGGTCACCATGCGCACCCCCGGCAACGATTTCGAACTGGCGGCCGGCTTTCTCTTCACCGAAGGGATTGTGAAGACGCCGGAGGCGATACACAGGATCACCTACTGCACCGATCCCGATGCGGACGGCGAGCAGCGCTACAACATCGTCAACGTGTACCTTCGCCCGGAAACCCCCTTTGACCTCTCGCAGCTCAGGCGGCACTTTTACACCTCCTCCAGCTGCGGTATCTGCGGCAAGGCTTCCCTGGAGGCGATCCGCGTCCGAAATGTTCCCAAAATCCGCGCCGAGTGGTCGGTTCCCGCCTCCGTCATCCACGGGATGGGAGAACGCCTTCGGGCGGAACAGGATGTGTTTGAGAAGACGGGTGGACTCCACGCCGCGGGGTGGTTTTCTCCCGAGGGGGAGCTGTTGGCGGTCCGGGAGGACGTGGGCAGGCACAACGCCGTGGACAAACTGCTGGGATACGCGTTCCTGGAGCGGAAATGCCCGCTTTCCGACGGGATCCTCATGGTGAGCGGCCGGGCCAGTTTCGAAATCATGCAGAAGGCGGCGGTGGCCGGCGTACCCATGGTGGTCGCCGTTTCCGCCCCCTCCAGCTTGGCCAGGGAAGTCGCCCGGGAATTCGGGATCACCCTGATCGGCTTCGCCCGCGACAACCGCTTCAACATCTACGCGGGCACGGAGCGGATCCGCATCCCTTCGTCTCCGGCCGGATGAGCGACGCCCACGGCAAAAGGGCTGAACGGAGGTGCAACACGGAATGGCCAAACGGTTTTCCCGAAAGTGGAATCCGAAAAGTTGGGTCAATCTCGTCCCCACCGGACTGGGCCAGGTGAAACCGCACCATTTCCGGGAAATGTTGCGGGCTGCCTGGGAAAACCGGGATCAGCCGGGATACGCCTGGCGGATCCTACGGGACGGATGTTGCGACGGTTGCGCTCTCGGCACCATGGGAATGAGGGACTGGACCCTTCCCGGCACCCACCTCTGCATGGTTCGCCTCAACCTTTTGCGGCTGAACACCATGCCGGCGATGGACCCCGCCCTGCTCGAGGACGTCTCCCGCCTCGGGGGAAAATCGGGACGGGAACTTAGAAGCCTGGGACGCCTTGCCTATCCGATGGTCCGCCGCAGGGGGGAAAAGGGGTTCCGCCGCATCACCTGGGATGAGGCGCTGGATCTGGCGGCGGAGCGAATCCGCCGGACCAAGCCGGAACGGATCGCCTTTTACCTCACCTCCCGGGGCCTGACCAACGAGGTTTATTTCGCCGCCAACAAAGTGGCCCGTTTTCTGGGGACCAATCACATCGACAACGCCGCACGACTGTGTCACGCCCCCAGCACCGTCGCCCTGAAAAAGGCGATCGGCTACGGAGCGACGACCATTTCCTACTCCGACTGGATCGGAACCGATCTATTGATCCTCGTCGGCACCAATCTGGCCAACAATCAGCCCGTGGCCACCAAGTACATTTATTACGCGAAAAAGGCTGGCACCCGGGTGATCGTGGTCAACCCCTACAAGGAGGAAGGACTGGAACGTTACTGGATTCCCTCGGTCACCGAAAGCGCCCTGTTCGGCACCCGGATCATGGATGAATTTTTCCAAATCGGCACCGGCGGAGACGCCGCCTTTTTCAACGGCGCGCTGAAACATCTCGTGGAAACGGGAAAAGTGAACGAGGAATTCATCCGCAACCATACCGCCGGCTTTGAAGAGGTGCGCCGCTTCGTGTCGGAGATCGGCTGGAAGGAGCTGGAGAAATCGGCGGGAACCTCCCGGGAAGAAATGCGCCGCTTCGCCGAAATCTACGCCCGGGCGAACAGCTCCGTCATCGTCTGGAGCATGGGCGTCACCCAGCATCGAAACGGGACCAACAACGTGCTGTCCATCGTCAATCTCGCCCTGGCCCTCGGGCGGATCGGCAAGCCCCATTCCGGCCTTTGCCCCATCCGCGGCCACTCCGGGGTGCAGGGAGGGGCCGAAATGGGAGCGGTCCCCGACAGTTACGGCATGGACCGTCCGGTGGATGAGGAGACGGCAAAGGCGATCGGGGAGCTGTGGGGTTTTCCCGTTCCCGACCGGCCGGGAATGAAAGCGTCCAGTATGATCCAGGCGGCCCATGACGGAAAGTTGGACGTCCTCTACTCCATCGGCGGCAACTTTCTGGAGACCCTTCCCGATCCGGACTTCGTTCGCGAAGCGATCGCCCGCGTGCCCCTCCGCATCCACCAGGACATCGTCTTAAATCCGCAGATGCTGGTGGAACCCCGGGATCCGCAAGGGACGGTCCTCCTGCTTCCCGGGAGAACCCGATACGAAACGCCGGGAGGCGTCACGGAGACCACCACCGAACGGCGGGTGATCTTCAGCCCGGAAATCCCCGGTCCCCGCATCGGCGAAACCCGGCCGGAATGGGAAATTCCCGTGCAGATCGCCGAGCGGGTCCATCCCGACCGGGCGCACCTGATCCATTACGACGGCACCGCACAAATCCGGGAAGACATCAGCCGGATCATTCCGGCCTACGACGGCATTCAACACCTCAAGAAAAAGGGGGACAACTTCCAGTGGGGAGGTCCCCGGCTCTGCGAAGGCTACAAATTCAACACGCCGGACGGCCGGGCCCGCTTCCACATCGCCCGATTGCCGGAGGACTCCCTCCCGGAAGGCCGCTTCATCCTCAGCACGCGGCGCGGCAAACAATTCAACAGCATCGTGTGGGGGGAACGCGATCCCCTGACGGGCGCCGGGCGCGACGAGGTCTTCATCTCCCGGCAGGATGCAAAGCGGCTGGGCCTGGAAGAAGGGGACCCGATCCTGCTCCGTTCCGAGTCCGGAGAATACCGGGGCCGGGTCAAAATCGCCCGCATCCGCCCCGGAAACCTGCAGGTTCATTGGCCTGAGGGAAATGTGCTCATCCCCTATCGGCGGTTCGATCCCGACAGCGGCGAACCGGACTACAACGCCGTGGTGGAGGCGATCCCCCTGAATGGCCGAGAAACCGGGTCCGAAACCGCCTCGGCGGGGGAAGGCTGATCCCTTCACATCCGCGAAGAAAAGGAAATCCGCCAAAAGTGGATTTATGACCGCCGCAACACGGGCCGTTTTTCCCGGATGGGGAAAAACGGTGTTTTTTTATCCCCAGCCAAGAACATTCCCTGAAAAAGAAGGAAAACCATTCCTCGATGGCGTAATGAAAGAAAATCCGGGACCCGAAAGAAAAACGGACGCCGAACCAAAGGGAGGGAAGAAAAGATGGAATGGATTGTCATCATCGGACTCATTATTTATTTGATTTTCGAAAGGGACAGAACCAACCGTCTGGAACGCGAATTGAAGGAATTGAAACAAAGGATCGCTCCCTTGCATCGGCCGGATCCCGGCGCCCATGTCCAAGGCCTCCCACAAGACGAACGGCGCCGCGCCGCCGGGGATTCATCGATGCTTCCCCATCCGGTTTCGGTTTCCCGGGAAAAGGAGCTTAAGGAGAAACCTTCGCCTTTCGGTCCGGGCAAAAAACCGGAACCGGCGGTTCCTCGTCCCGTTCCGGCCGGAGGAAAAGCGGCCTCCGTCACTTCCCCCCGCCGCTCCCGTTCCGAATGGGAACAGCTGATCGGGGGAAAATGGATGAACCGGGTCGGGGCGTTTGCCCTGATTTTGGGCATCGGGTTTTTCCTCAAATACGCCTTTGACAACAATCTGATCCCCGAATGGATGCGCGTGCTGATCGGATTCCTGGCCGGAGCCGGTCTGTTGATCGCCGGCGGCCGCTTTTCGAGAAAGGGATTGCCCATCTTCGCCCAAGGGCTGGTGGGAGCGGGAATCGCCGTTTTATATCTCTCCGTGTACGCTTCCTTCAACTTTTACCACTTGGTCCCGCAAATGGCGGCTTTTGTGGGCATGTCAGGAGTCACCGTCCTCGCCTTTCAACAGGCGATGCGCCATCATTCCCTGGCCGTCTCCCTGCTGGGATGGACCGGAGGTTATCTGACGCCCTTTCTTCTCAGCACGGGAGAAGCCCAGTCGTTGGGACTTCTCACCTATCTCGCCCTGCTGACGGCGGGAGTTTTGCTGGTGATCGCCAAAAGGGAGCAGTGGATCGTCCTGTTGCCCCTGACCTTTGTCGCCACATACCTGGTATTCGGATTCTGGCGCTCCGAGATGTTCTCCGCGGATGAGACCGGGATTGCCCTCGCCTTTGCCGTGGTTTATTGGGGTCTTTTCCACGGACTGGACCTTTTCTGCTGGCTGAAAAGGGTGAAGTCCCACGCGGTGATCCGCCGGATCGTCAGCGCCTTCAACGCCTTGTTCTTCACCGTCATCGTTTACGACCTGGTGAGCTTTGAGGCGAGCGATTGGACAGCCGCGGCCCTTTTGCTCATCGGCATGGCTTACGGGGGCTCCTTCCTGATGGCGGACCGGATGAAACCCTTCCCCAAGCCGATCCGGGGACAGCTTTCCCAGTGTCTGTTCATCGCCGCCGGCCTGGTCGTCCTGGCCACCCTGGACCGGTTTTCCGGATACACCCTGACGGTTCTCTGGGGATTGGAAGCCTGTCTCATGGCCTTCTGGGGCATTTCCAAAAAACACCGACCCCTGTGGCTGACCGCATTGGGATTGTTCGGGCTGATCCCGCTTCACCTCGCCTACAGCGCCGCGGCAAATCCGATTCCCGTCGCCGACTTCATCCCGCTGTTCAACATGCGGGCGTTCGCCTCGATAGCGACGGCGGGGGCGCTCGGCGCCGGTGCGTACATCTACCGGCGGCTGAAGGGAACCTGGAGGTCGGTCCCGACCATCCTGCATCTTCTTTGGTGCATCTTGCTCTTCGTCTGGCTCACGGGGGAAGTCCACCAGTTCTTCGGGAAGCTGATGCTGGAAGAGTCGGGAATGCGGCGGCAACTTCTCGAAATCCGGCAGGTCTGGAGCATCGCGGGGGTGTGGCTGGCCTATGCCCTTCTCCTCATCCGGATCGGTCTGGTGAAAAAGAAGCCCCCTCTCGTCTTCGCCGGCCTCGGCGCGATGGTGTTCGCCTTCGGAACCGGCTTCATCCTCGGCTGGTTCTACGACCCCATCGCCCTTTACACACCGGTGCTTAATGTCCGTTTCCTCATGTTGGCACTGATCGCCCTGGCCGTCTATCTCACGGGACGATGGCTGCGCGGGGAGAAGAAATTCCATGTCAAGGGGCTGTCCATTGTCATCTCCGTCGTGATCGGTTTCGTCCTGTTCCAAATGATGACGGCCGAAACCCTTGACTACTACCGCCAGGCGGCCCACCTGCTGGAGGAGCAGGGGGCGTCCCCGGAGGAGATTTACCGCCTGTCCAACCGGGAACAGCTGACGTTATCGATGGTGTGGATTTTCTACTCCCTCGCGCTGATGGCCATGGGAATCTGGCGCCGAAAACAAGGGGCGCGGATGATGGCCTTCGGACTGTTCGGCCTGACCGTCCTGAAAATCTTCCTCTTCGACCTGTCTTTTCTCGAGACGCTCTACCGCATCATCTCCTTCATCGCGCTCGGTTTGATTCTGATCGGGGTCTCTTACGTGTACAGCCGGTACAAAGGCCTGTTTATGCCCGATGACAGAAAAAAAGCGGCCGAATGAAAAAACACCGAAAAGGACGGGATGGGTCCCGTCCTTTTTCCGCCCCATTTTCGGCCGCCCAAAGTTCATCGGAGGCAGTTGTCGGATCCGTCTGCGATGGCCAGTTCGTTTTCCAGGGAATTGATCACGTTAACATAATAATGGGCCGCTTTGTCCTCCTGCCCGTCCCGCATCAGATCCCGGTAGGTCTTATAACATTCGCAAAGCAGTTGAAACTTCTTCCGGAACTCCTCCTCGGACAAGATCGGAGGACGGCCGTCCCCTTCCTCCGACCAGAACATCTTGTAGCGTTCCAAATAGGCCTCATAGGAGGAAACATCGCGGATCATGCCTTCATCTCCCTGAGAAGGGCTTTGCCCTTAGCTTGCCGCAAACCGCCCCCACTTATCCGCGCCCTTTCCTTTTCCAGCATTCACCGCCGGACCACCCCCGACATCTCTCCGCGGATGATTTCCAGCAATCCCTCCGCCATCAGCTGGTAACCCCGATCGTTGGGATGGATTTCATCGGCCAACCAGTTGCGGTCATCGGGGAGCAGGCGGCGATCCACATCGATCACCGTCGTGGCGGGATAGTCGCGGGCCACCTCCTTCATCCCTTGGTTCCATTGAATGATCCGTTTCCGGACGACCGAAAAATAGGGTTCCTCCGGACCCAGGGGATTGTAAAGGGAGGTGATCAACACCGGGGCGCGGGGATTGCACGCCCGGATCTTTTCCAGGATGGCCCGCAGGTTATTCAGATACCGGTTTTGGATGTGCCGAAACTCCATCAGGGCATCGACGGGATTGCCGCGAAGGAGCAATTCCTTCAGGAGATCGTTTCCGCCGATGGTAATGGAAATCAGGTCCGACTCCCGAACTTTTGCCAAGAGATCGCGATTGTCCAGGGATCGCAGCAGTTGGTCCGACGTCTGTCCCGAAACGGCCCGGTTGTCCAAGTGGACATCGATCCCTTCCCCTTTGAGATATTCCGCAACCCAGTAACCGTAGCCCGCCTCCTTCACCGATCCCTTTCCCAGGGCGACCGAATCGCCGAGGACCAGATAATCCAACCTGCCTTCCTCGGCCGCGATCTTTCTTAGCTCCCGAAGAAATCCCCCCTCCCGGGGGATGTCTGCGGGTTTCGACGGACCCAACAGTGCCCACAGGCCGGCGAAACCCGTCGCCAACAGCACTGCCCCGATCGCCATCACCCTGCGCATGTTCACGACACTCACCCCAATGGTTTTAACCGTTCCTCATCCTTATCGTACCGAACCTGTATTACACCTCTATTTTGTTAAGATTACAGTTGTTTATTCCTTTTAATGGAAAAAATAACATAATAAAAAAAGACGCGCCATCACGCGTCTTTCGGCAAGCTCGTGAGGAAAGCAAACCATAAGCCGAGTTCTGTGCTCCGGGTGGTGTTGCGGCGGCTTGCCCCGCCTCCCACCCCTTGGAGTGGCAACCATCTATCTAGGCCGTGCATTGCTGCACGGCTCCAGCGACCTACCCGGGATCGCTGCGGGCCACAGCTGCACGTCCGAAGACGTGCTGATCCCCTACTAGGTCTTGCTCCGGGTGGGGTTTACCTAGCCAGCATGTCTCCATGCTGCTGGTGCGCTCTTACCGCACCGTTGCACCCTTGCCTGTGAAGCGCCCGCCGGGCGCTTCCATCGGCGGTCTGCATTTCTGTGGCACTAGCCTTGGGGTCGCCCCCACCGGCCGTTAGCCGGCACCCTGCCCTGTGGAGCTCGGACTTTCCTCCCGTGGGGCCTTGCGGCACTCCACCGGCGGTTGCCTGGCTTACTTTCCTCATCCACGGATTATACATTCTAACAAAGCTTGAGGTCAAACACAACACACACATATTGGAAACTGCTCAAAGGAACTGGAAGGGATCGCGGTGTACGTTCGTCGGAACGACCTTCATCCCCGGAGGAGCCCACTTTTCCCGCAGAATTTGGCAAACCCGCTCCAGGACCAGACGCTCCACATGATGGCCCGGATCGATCAGCGCAAGGCCGGCGGCCAAGGCATCCAGGGCCGTATGGTAGTCGATATCGCCGGTGATGAAAACATCCGCCCCGCGCTCCAAGGCCGTCCGGGCGTAGCGGCCGCCCGAGCCGCCCAAAACCGCCACGGTGGATACCGGGCGATCCGGATCTCCGACCAGGCGAAGGGCGGGGATTCCGTAGGCCTGCTTCACCCTTTCGGCCAGGTCTTTCAGGCGGGTTTTTTCCGGCAACCGCCCGATCCGCCCCAGCCCGAAGGATCGGCCGGGAAGGTCCAGGGGATAGATGTCGTAGGCCACTTCTTCATAGGGGTGCGCTTCCAGCATGGCTTGCACCACCCGGGCCTGAGCCGACTCGGGAACGATCGTCTCCAGCCGCACTTCCTCCACCTGCTCCAGCTTTCCCTGCTGCCCGATGTAGGGATTCGTTCCCTCGCGGGGAAGAAACGTGCCCGTCCCCCGGGAATTGAAGGTGCAGTGGCTGTAGTTGCCGATCCATCCCGCCCCCGCTTCGCACATGGCATTCAAAACGTTCATGTGGTGATCCTCGGGGACAAACACGACGATCTTTTTCAACCGCTCCCGGAAATGGGGAGCCAGCACTTCCGCGTTTTCCAGCCCCAGCTTTTCCGCCAGGACGTCGTTGACCCCCCCGGCCGCGGTGTCCAGATTGGTGTGGGCCACATACACATTGATGCCGTTTTTCAACAATTTCGCCGCCAACCGACCCGCCGGCCGGTCCCCGCGCAAATGGTGAAGGGGACGATAGATCAACGCATGATGGCTGACGATCCAGTTGGCCCCGAGGCGCAAGGCTTCGTCAACCACTTCCTCCGTCACGTCCAGCGTGACCAAGACTCCGGTCACTTCCGCCCCGGGATCCCCCACCTGAAGGCCGATCGGATCCCTTTCCACCGCCAGGGACGGAGGCGCCCATTCCTCCAGGGCGCGGATCAGGGATTCTCCTCGCACAGCCACTTCCTCAACCTCCTCCATTGGGCGATTTCTTCCTCCAGCTGCGCCGCCCGCCGGGCCGCCTCCTCCGTCCGGCCGGCCCGGACCCGCTCGAGGATTCGTTCGCGGGCGGCCAGTTCCTGAAGCCATTTTTTGATCAGCAAGGGATGTTTTTCCCTCCAGAGGAGGGGACCGAGCAGGAGCAATTGCTCCTCCGATGCGGGCGGCTGCCGGTACAACGCTTCGTCCTCTCCCCGCTCCGCGGCGATGATTTCATACAGGGTTCCCCCTTCTTCCACGAGGGTCTCCCCCACGGGCGCCCACCCGTTTTGTCTGAGCCACCGCCGCACCCGCTCCCCTCCGGTGTTGGGTTGAAGAACGAGCCGAAAGGCGCCGGACAGCTTCTCCCTGCCCTGATCCAGAATCTTCGCGATGAGGGGGCCGCCCATCCCGGCGATGACGATCACATCCGCTTCGCCCTCTTTCAGGACGGAAAGCCCGTCTCCCCGGCGCACCTCGATCCGGTCCGAAAGACCCCAGCGCCGGACCTGTGATCGGGCGTTTTCGAAGGGACCTTTGTTCAATTCCCCGGCAATTCCTTTCTCAATCCGCTTCCGGAGAACCAAATGGATCAGGAGATGGGCGTGATCCGCCCCGATATCCGCCACGGTCGTCCCCGCGGGAACCCAACGGGCGACGGCCTGGAGCCGCTCGGAGCATTTCACATCCCTTGAAGGGGACGGACTAAGGGACAATGATGTTCCCTCCCATGAAAAACGAAATCATCCGGAGAGCCGGCTTCGGGATCTTCCCCCTCCATCCCGTTCCGCACGCCGGTTCGTACCCATTATACCGGAACCGGCCTCATCTTTCGACCAGTCCAGCAGGCATTTTACGGGCAGATGATCGGATGGGCAGTCCTCCACCGAAACCACGGACGCCTCCAGGATCCGAAAATGGGATGAGCAAAAGATGTAATCGATCCGCTTGCGGGGTCGCAGACACGGATAGGTTCCCCCGGTCACCCCGCAAAAGGAAAGGGCATCGGTCAGCCAGGGGCTGAGACGGGTCACTTCCGGCTGTTCCGGCGTCACATTCCAATCCCCCATCACCACCATCGGACCCGTCCATTCCCGGCAGAGACCCCGGAGGGCCTCCACCTGCCGCCTGCGCATCACGGGCGTCAGCCCCAGATGGGTCACGACCAGCCGCACCGTCCTCCCTTCCCGCTCCAGATCGGCGACCAGGATCCCGCGGGGCTCGCCGACCTTCATGGAGAAGGTGAGATGGTGGTGGCGGAGAATCGGATCCCTCGTCAGCAGGCCGTTTCCGTATCCGCCCGAAGGCAGCCCCCCATGCCGCCTCCGGAGGGTGGGACCAAAACAAGATGCCATTTTCAGCCGGCGGGACAGCCATCCGAGCTGGTCTGCCCATCCGCTGCGGCGGTGAAAGCGGACATCCACTTCGTTCAAGCCGACCACATCGGGAGAGACGGACTCGATCACCGCGGCGATCCGCTCCAGATCCAACACCCCGTCACAGCCCAGCCCGTGGCGGATGTTGTAGGACATCACCAGCACCCAACCTTCACCTCCGCGACCCACGATCTCGGCAAAACGAAAATAAGGCCGGAGGATCACCTCCGGCAACATGTTATGCTATCCCGCCTTCCTTATGTCCTTCTCCTTGAAAAAGAGCCAGCGGTCAAAAAAGGGCGTAAGGTCCCTGCCGGCCACCTCATTGGCCACCCGGATGAAATCCCGGGTGGTGGCCACCTGGAACTTGTACCGGTCATAATAGGTTCGGAGGATTTCCAACACCTTCTCCTTTCCGATCTCATCCATCAGCCTCCAGAGCATGGCGGCGGGACGGGTGTAGACCATCAACCCGTAGATGGAGTCGGAGTACCGGTACAGGGGCTCCACCGAGGTCACCCCCTGCCTTTTATGGATTTCATCGCTCACTTCCGCCGCCCTCGCCAGAAACTCCCGCTGATCTTCCCCCATCTTGTCATGCATGTACAGCATCTCGGAAAAGGTGGTCAAACCCTCATCCAGCCAGGGTTCCTTCACCTGATTGTTGCCGACCACTCCGTACCACCACTGATGGGCCAGCTCGTGCACCACGACATTGACGGCGGGACGCTCCCCTTTCCGGGTGGGGTATTTGGGAATGGACGTGACAAGGCCGGGATACTCCATGCCCGCGATCCCGTAGCCGGTCTCTCCCAGCACCACGTCCACCTCGCGATAGGGATAGGGCCCGAACAGGCTTCCGAAGAACCGCATGCCGGATACGGCGGCCCGGTGCAGTTTTTTCGCCTCTTTCTCCATTCCCTTTTGATACCAGAGGTTGACCTCCACATCCCCCGCCGCTCCTTGGATCACCTCGTAATCTTTGGTGATGACGGCGGCAAAATCCCTCATGTTTTCCTGGCGGAGGGTCACGGTCCCCTTCGCCGGCTTCGTCGGGTCATCATCGGCGCTGGTGATTACCCGGTATCCTTCCGGCACCCGGAACGTCACTTCAAAATCGGACATCTGGGAATAAAAGGGATCCCCCACGGTGGTGTAGGGTTCCGTGTGCCAGCCGTCCTCGTCCTTCACGGCCAGCATCGGATACCATTGGGCGAGAAAGGCGGTGCGACCGAAGGCGTTCAGGCGGCTTCCCCCCCTGGGCAGTTTCAGGCGGTATTTCATCTCGATTCGGGCGGATTGTCCCGGCTGAAGGGGCTTCGGCAGGTTCACCCTCATCACGGTTCCGTCGATATGGGTCGCCGCCTTTCGGCCGTTCACCTTAACCTCCGTCACATCCAGATAACCCGGTTCCTTCGGTTTCGAGTGCTCCTCCCATTGCCACCGGCGGAAGGCATTGGGGTAAAGGCGGAAATAGACCTCTTCCCACGTTTCCGATCGATTTTTCGGCAGCGTCACCTCCATCCGTCCGGCGACCGTGCGGGCTTTGTCGTCATAATCGGCCCTGATCCGGTAGACGGGGCGGGAGGCGGTCGGGGAAGACGCTTTTCCCATCGACAGACGGGCCGGCACCTCCGACGCCCGCAGACGATCCAGCTGCCCCATCAAAGCAATCGCGGCCAAAACCAGGCAAAACCCAAGACAAGCCCAGAAGCGGAGCTCCACCAAGGCGCGTTTCATCCATCCATTCACCCATTTCCTTTCCGTATTTCTTCCGCTCCTAGGGTTTCCAATCCGGGGTGAAATCATAATGGACGAAGTGAGCCGCCGCATAAAAATGACGCAAAAAAAAGCGTCCCCGAAACGGGAACGCTCAAGGCCGCAGGCAAACCTTATTTCCCCTAATGAAGGAGTCGCCCCGAGAAACCGCTTCTTTCGATGAAATTCCCGGAGCGCCTCTGAAAAGCGGGACCCCCTTCTCTCAGAGGCGGGTATCAAATCAGACGGATTCTTCCTTTTTCTCCAGGCCCAATTCCCTGGCGGCCATCTCCCGCAGCCGGAATTTCTGGATTTTGCCGCTGGCCGTCATGGGATATTCATCGACAAAGAAGACATGGCGGGGAATCTTGTACCGGGCGATCTTCCCCTCGCAGAAGGCGCGCACCTCTTCTGGGGTGAGCTGCTCCCCCTCCTTGACCCGGATGAAGGCGGCCACCTGCTCCCCGTATTTCTCGTCGGGAACGCCGACGATCTGCACATCCAGGATCTTCGGATGCGTGTAGAGAAATTCCTCGATCTCCCGGGGGTAAATGTTTTCCCCTCCCCGGATGATCATATCCTTCAGCCGCCCCGTGATGCGGAAATAGCCGTTTTCGTCCATCACCGCCAGATCGCCGGTGTGGAGCCACCCTTCATCGTCGATGGCTTCCGCCGTGGCTTCGGGCATCTTGTAATATCCCTTCATGACATGGTAGCCCCGGGTGCACAGCTCCCCCTGGACGCCCGGCGGCACCTCTCTCCCCGTCGCCGGATCCACGATCTTGGCCTCCACGTTGGGAAGCACCCGTCCCACCGTCGAGACGCGCAATTCGATGGGATCGTCGGTCCGGGTCTGGGTGATCACCGGAGAGGATTCCGTCTGGCCGTAGGCGATGGTGATCTCCTTCGCCCCCATCTCGTCGACCACCCGTCTCATCACTTCGATGGGACAGTTGGAGCCGGCCATGATGCCCGTGCGGAGGGAACTCAGATCGAACTTGCGGAAGTCGGGATGGTTCAGCTCCGCGATGAACATGGTGGGAACCCCGTGAAGCGCGGTGCACCGCTCCTGTTCCACCGCCTGCAGCACCTTCAGGGGATCAAAGGCGATGAGCGGGACCATCGTCGCGCCCGTGCCCGCACAAGCCAGGGTTCCCATCACACAACCGAAACAGTGGAAGAAAGGGACCGGGATGCACAGGCGGTCTTCGTGGGTCAGCTTCATGCATTCCGCCACGTTCCGGGCGTTGTTGACGATGTTGTTGTGGGTCAGCATCACTCCCTTGGGAAATCCGGTGGTGCCGGACGTGTACTGCATGTTGATCACATCGTCGGGATGAAGGGATGCCTGGCGGCGCCGCAGCTCTTCGTCGCTCACCTCGTCCCCCAGCGCCAGAATGTCCTTCCACAGAAACATCCCCGGCTTCCGCTCGTCTCCGATAAAGATGACATTTTTGAGGCGGGGCAGCCTTGCGGAGCGGAGCTGTCCGGGCATCGATTCCTTCAATTCGGGACAGATTTCGTAGATCATGTCCAGATAGCTGTTCCCCCGAAACCCCTCCATCAGGATCAACGTCTCCGTGTCCGACTGACGGAGAAGATATTCCAGCTCGCGGGTCCGGTACTGGGTGTTGACGGTGATCAGGACCGCCCCCATCTTGCCCGTGGCAAACTGGGTGATCACCCACTCCGGCAAATTGGTCGCCCAGATCGCCAGATGGTGCCCCTTCCCGAGACCGAGGCGCATCAGTCCTTTGGCCGCGCGATTGCACTGCTTCTGAAACTCCGACCAGCTCCATCGAATGCCCAGTTCGGGATACACGACGGCGTCCCGTTCGCCGAATCGCTCGACGGTCTCGTCCAACAAATCTCCCACGGTCTTGTGAATCAGCCGGGCCATATCCAAAACCTCCCCAATATTCCGTCATTTCTGCGAAAGAAGGGGCCCTCCGGCCCCGAACATCGTCAACACCCGATTTCCCGGGCGATGATGTTGCGCTGGATTTCCGAAGTTCCTTCCCCGATTTCGGTCAGTTTGGCATCCCTGAAGTAGCGTTCCACCTTGAAGTCGTGCATGTATCCCCAACCGCCGTGGATCTGCACCGCCTGGTCGCAGACGCGCATCGCCATCTCCGAAGCGAACAGCTTGCACATGGAGGCTTCCTTCGTGAAGCGCCGCCCCTGATCCTTCAACCATGCCGCCTTGTACACCATGTTGCGGGCCACTTCGATGTTCATCGCCATATCCGCCAGTTTGTGCTGAATCGCCTGAAACTTGGAAAGGGACTGCCCGAATTGCACCCGCTCCTTGGCGTAGCGGAGCGCCGCCTCATAGGCTCCCTGGGCGATGCCCACGGCCATGGCGCCGATGCCGATTCGCCCTCCGTCCAGGGTGATCAGGAATTGCTTGAACCCTTCGCCGATTTTGCCCAGGACATTTTCATGGGGAACCCGCACATTTTCCAACACCAGTTCCGTCGTGTTGGAACTGTGGAGTCCCATTTTCAGGTAGTTGGCGTTGACGGTAAACCCTTCGGCGTCGGTGGGGACGATGAAGGCCGTGATCTCACTCTTGTCCCCTTTCCGCCCCGTCACCGCCGTCAGGGAGACGAAATCGGCGTAACTGGCGTTGGTGATGAAGCATTTGGTCCCGTTGATCACCCATTCGTCCCCGTCTCTTTCCGCCTTCGTCCGGGTGCCCCCGGCATCCGATCCGGCGTTCGGTTCCGTCAGGCCGAAGGCGCCCAGGGTCTCTCCCCGGCAGAGGGGAACCAGGTATTTCCGCTTCTGTTCTTCCGTCCCGAACAGATAGATGGGCGCACAGCCCAGGGAGATGTGGGCGGAGTAGGTGATCCCCACCGAAGCGTCCACCCGCGAAAGCTCCTCGACGGCAATGGCGAAGCTGATCGTGTCGGCACCGGCGCCGCCGTACTCCTCCGGGAAAGGCAATCCCATCAGGTTCAGCTTCGCCATCTTTTTTATCACTTCCAGGGGGAACTCCTTCTTCCGGTCCCGCTCATCGGCACCGGGAGCCACTTCCCCCTCGGCGAAATCCCGCATCAATTTGCGGATCATTTTTTGCTCTTCTGTAAGATCAAAATTCATTCACCCTCCACTCCCTCCATAGAAACCCGCATGATTGCGCTTACACTTCCATTATAGGCGGAAAAAACCTCATCCTTCAAGCGATCCGGATAAAGCGCACAGGCGGCGCCTCAAAACCCGATTACTCCCAAAATGGAGCTTGTCTACATTTGTGTTGACATAAATTTTCGTGTACACTGTCAAGTAAGAGGAAGAACACCCCAGTAGCCCTGCCCGTTTTCAAAAAAAGAAAAGCACCCCGCCGGCGGGATGCTTTTCAAACATTACTCACTCCAGAAAATCTTTCAGGCGCTTGCTGCGGCTGGGGTGGCGCAACTTGCGCAGGGCCTTGGCTTCGATCTGGCGGATCCTCTCCCGGGTGACGCCGAACACCTTGCCCACTTCCTCCAGCGTGCGGGTGCGTCCGTCGTCCAACCCGAACCGGAGACGAAGGACGTTTTCCTCGCGGTCAGACAGCGTATCCAACACTTCCTTCAGCTGTTCCTTCAGCAGCTCGTAGGCAGCGGCGTCCGCAGGCGCCTGAATGTCGTCGTCCGGGATGAAATCCCCGAGATGCGAATCGTCCTCTTCCCCGATGGGTGTCTCCAGGGAGACGGGCTCCTGGGCGATCTTCATGATTTCCCGCACCTTCTCGGGGCTGAGGTTCATCTCCTTGGCGATCTCTTCGGGCGTGGGTTCCCGTCCCAGCTCCTGCAGCAGCTGGCGGGAGACGCGGATCAATTTGTTGATGGTCTCCACCATGTGGACGGGAATGCGGATGGTTCGAGCCTGATCGGCAATCGCCCGGGTGATGGCCTGGCGAATCCACCAGGTGGCATAGGTGCTGAACTTGTACCCTTTGCGGTAATCGAATTTCTCCACCGCTTTAATCAGACCCATGTTTCCTTCCTGGATCAGATCCAGAAACAGCATTCCCCGGCCGACATACCGTTTGGCGATGCTCACCACCAAACGGAGGTTGGCCTCGGCCAGCCGGCGCTTTGCTTCCTCGTCCCCCTGCTCGATCCGCTTCGCCAGCTCCACTTCCTCCTCGGCGGTGAGCAGCGGAACGCGGCCGATCTCCTTGAGGTACATGCGGACCGGGTCGTTGATCTTCACGCCGGGCGGAACGCTGAGGTCATCGTCCAGCAGATCGCTCTCTTCCCCCGCGGAATCATCCTCATCGGAAAAGAGAATGTCCTCCCCGTCATCCACGTCATTGTCGTTGATCACTTCCACCCCTTGCTCGCCGAGACGCTCGAAAAATTCATCGATCTGCTGCGAATCCTGTTCGAAGGGGGACATCTTTTCCATGATCTCTTTATAAGTTAAAACGCCCCGCTTTTTTCCGAGATCGATCAGCTGCTCCTGCACCTGCTCCAACGAAAGATCCGGTTCGGCGTCCATGAATTGTTCGTTGGCCAAATTCTTTCCCTCCTTCCTCATTGCACCGCTTCAAGACCGCGCCTGCACTCTTTTTTTCAACCGGTACAGCTCCGCTCCGAGCTGCGCGGCCTTCGCGATGTCTCCGGCACGTTCTGCCTGCTCGATCTGGCGTTTTACGGTGTCCATTTCCTTATAAAGAGGATAATTGCGGACCATTCGAATGCAGTCTTCAATCCCTTCATCCGAAAAGGAATCGGGAAAATCCATCATCGCCAGCTCGCTGATGCAATTCATCAGACGCTCGTCTTTCACATAATGAATAAAGCGGGACGGGTCGGCCGGATGGCCTTCCGCGTAATAGGCGTACAGGTATGCCACAATCGCCGCATACTCATCAACGTGAAATTCGGCGCCGACGGTTTCGCGAACCCGTTCGGCCACGCTTCGATCGCGCATCATCATGGCCACCAGCTGCCTTTCCGCCTCCTCGTGGGCGGAAGGCCTTCGCCGGTGTGCGACCATGTGTTTGGCATCGTGATATTCAGTATTCCACTTCGTCCCCCCTTTATCCCTCTTTTTTTCCTTTTTGCGCCGCCATATGCGCTGTTGCTCCTGTTTCAGCGCGTCCAGAGACAGCCGAAACTCGTCGGCAAGGCGGCGGAGGTAGTGATCCCGCTCGATGGCAAGGGAAAGATCGCTGATGACATCCAGTGCGCGGGTCAGATATTTCATTCGCTCCCCTTCATCCTGCAGGTTGAAATCCTTCTTCAGGTACTCCAGCTTGAAGGCGGGAAGGGGAAGGGCTTCGGCGAGAATTTCCTCCCGGAAAGCCTCCGCTCCGCGTTTGCGGAGAAAATCGTCCGGATCCATCCCGGGGGGCATCTGGGCCACCTTGACGAGACACCCCTGATCCTTCAACAGATCCAGTCCCCGATCCGCCGCCGCCTGGCCGGCATCGTCGGCGTCGTAGCAGATCACCACATTTTCGGCGCAACGCCGGATCACCCGCGCCTGACCTTCGGAAAGGGAAGTCCCCAGGGAGGCGACACCGGTCTGAATGCCCGATTGCCATGCCGTGATGACATCCATATATCCCTCGAACAGGACCACTTCCCGTGCCTTCCGGATCGCCCTGCGGGCCCGGTGCAGATTAAACAGGTGCTGGCCCTTGTGGAAGAGCGGCGTTTCGGGGCTGTTCAGATATTTGGGATGTCCGTCGCCGAGCACGCGCCCGCCGAAGGCAATCACTCTGCCCTGAAAATCGTGGATGGGAAACATCACGCGCCCGCGGAAGCGGTCAAAAAACCGCGGGGGATCGGATTCGGAGGAACTCACCAAACCCGCCTCTTCCAGGAGCTTTTCCGAAAAGCCCTTTCGCCTTAAAAAGCGGAGGAGGACATTTCCGGAAGAAGGGGCGAAGCCCAGCCGGAATTCCTTGATCGTCTCCATCGACACCCCGCGATCCTGGAGATAACGGAAGGCGTCGCGGCCCTGATCCGTGTTCAGCAGGATGTGATGGTACAGCCGGCAGGCCCAATCGAGGGCTTCGCGCATCCGCTTCTTCGGTCCATCCTCGGAATCGGCGAGCGTTCCCGCCCGGGGAAGGGGGATGGAAGCCTCTTCGGCGAGATGGCGAACGGCTTCCACAAAGGACATCTGTTCCATCTCCATGATGAACTTGATGACATTCCCCCCCGCCCCGCAGCCGAAGCAATAATACATCTGCTTCTCCGGGGAAACGGAAAAGGAAGGGGTTTTTTCGGAGTGAAAGGGACACAGGCCGAAATAGTTGCGGCCGCTTTTTTTGAGCTGAACGTATCGTCCCACGACATCCACAATGTCGTAATGCTCCCGCACGCGATCGATGACTTCGTCGGGAATCGGACCCCCCCTCACCGATACCACCGCTTTCCGCAAACCTGAACCCGCGGGAAAATCAAATCGGGCAGTTGTCCCATCATCTTGATGTTATTCGCCAAAATTCGTCAAACTCCTGCTGAGGGATGGAGTTTTTGGAGGAAAACGGAGAGAGGCGGAAAAGGGACAAGCCGATTAAGTCTCTTCATCCTATCTATTCTACAATGGAAAGTGGTTTTCCTTCCAGATCGGAAATCCGTTGAAACTGGTAATTTTGGACTATCCCGTTGGTTTATTTCCCGATTCTGTAGTATTATACGCGTCTAAACCAAAAAAATCCTCTTTGTTCCCTTGACAAATCCCATTTTTGTGCTCCAGCCCCGCAGGCGGAAAAAAGGTGCGGAACCGAAACGCCGGTTCTCCGGCCTTTTCGGTTCCGCGGCCGTCGAATTGTTATTCTCCTCTTCCTGCCTCACTCCGCCTTCCCGGACGATTGAACGGCGATCTGAGCCGCCGCCAGGCGGGCCAGCGGAATTCGGAAGGGGGAACAGCTGACATAGTCAAGCCCCACCTCATGGCAGAAGGCGATGGAGCGCGCGTCGCCGCCGTGCTCGCCGCAAATGCCCGCTTTCAGTTCCGGCTTGACTTTCCGGCCCAATTCCACGCCCATCCGCACCAGTTTGCCCACGCCTTCGGCATCCAGGGTCATGAAGGGATTGTCCGGCAAAAGCTTGCGCTCGAGATAGGTGTGCAGGAACTTGCCCTCGGCGTCGTCCCGGCTGAAGGCGAAGGTCATCTGGGTCAGGTCGTTGGTTCCAAAGGAGAAAAAGTCGGCTTCCTCGGCGATGGCATCCGCCGTGAGGGCGGCCCGGGGCACTTCGATCATGGTGCCGACGGAATAGGGGATTTCGCGCCCGGTCTCCTCCATCACCCGGCGGGCCGTCTCCTCCACCAACCGGCGAAGCTCCTTCAACTCGTTGACATGGCCGACGAGGGGGATCATCACCTCCGGCCGAACGGCGATCCCCTCCTCGATCAGTTCGGCCGCCGCCCGGAAAATGGCTTCCGCCTGCATTTCGTAAATCTCCGGATGGCTCAAGCCCAGACGGCAGCCCCGATGCCCCATCATCGGATTGAATTCGTGCAGGGCTTTCACCTTGGCGAGCAGGGTTTCCTTTTCCTTCAGCTTCCGGGGATCGGCTTCGGGATCCATCCGCAGCCGGGTCACTTCGGTCAGCAAATCCTCCAGGTTGGGGAGAAACTCGTGAAGGGGCGGATCCAACAGGCGGATCGTGACCGGAAGTCCCTCCATCTCCCTGAAAATGCCCTTAAAATCCTCCAACTGCATCGGAAGCAGCTTGTCCAGGGCCTTTCGCCGCTGTTCGGGTGTTTCCGCGAGGATCATCTCCTGAACGATGGGGACGCGGCTCGCTTCCATGAACATGTGCTCCGTCCGGCAGAGCCCGATTCCTTCGGCGCCGAAGCGGCGGGCCTTGGCGGCATCCTCCGGATTGTCCGCATTCGCCCGGACCTTCAGGGTGCGAACCTCGTCGGCCCAGGAAAGGATTTCCTGAAACTCTCCGGAAAGCTCCGGATCGATCAAGGGCACCTCTCCGCGGATCACCTGTCCGGTTCCGCCGTCGATGGAGAGAAGGTCCCCTTCCCGGATGACCGTTTCCCCGGCGCGGAACTCCTTTTTGCGCAAGTCGATGCGGAGTTCTTCGCAGCCGCAGATGCACGGTTTTCCCATGCCGCGGGCCACCACCGCCGCGTGGCTGGTCATGCCTCCCCGGCTGGTGAGAATCCCCTGGGCGGCGAGAATGCCGTGAATGTCCTCCGGCGTGGTCTCCGGGCGGACGAGAATCACCTTTTCCCCGTCCCGGGCGAGCCGCTCCGCCGTGTCCGCGTCAAACACCACCTTCCCCGATGCCGCCCCCGGCGAGGCGGGCAGGCCCTTGGCCAACACATCGAGCCGCGCTTCGGGATCGATGCGCCGGTGGAGAATCTGATTCAGCTGGTCGGGCTCCACCCTCATCAGGGCCGTCCTCCTGTCGATAATGCCCTCCTTTGTCATGTCCACGGCGATCTTGACGGCGGCGTGGGCGGTCCGCTTCCCCGATCGGGTCTGCAAAATGTACAATTTGCCCCGCTCCACGGTGAACTCGATGTCCTGCATGTCCCGGTAATGGCGTTCCAGGCGATCGGCAATCTCCCGGAACTCCTCGTAGATGCCGGGCATGCGCCGCTTCAGGGCGGAAATCGGTTCGGGGGTGCGGATGCCTGCCACCACGTCTTCTCCCTGGGCGTTGGTCAAAAATTCCCCGTACAAAACCTTTTCGCCGGTGGAGGGATTCCGGGTGAAGGCCACCCCCGTTCCCGAATCCTCTCCCATATTGCCGAATACCATCATCTGCACATTGACCGCCGTGCCCAGATGATCCGGGATCTTGTGAATCTTCCGGTAGATGACGGCCCGCTGGTTGTTCCAGGAATCAAAGACCGCGATGACCGCCCGGCGCAGCTGCTCCTTGGGATCCTGGGGGAAAGGTTCCTTCGTTTCCCGCTTGACCAGCTGTTTGTAGCGCTCGATCACCCACTGCCAATCCTCCGCCGAAAGCTCCGGATCCAGCTTGAGACCCCTCGCCTCTTTCCGCTCGTCGATGATCCGTTCAAAGAGATAATGATCGATGCCCAGAACCACATCGCCGAACATCTGGATAAACCGGCGGTAGGAATCGTAGGCGAAACGGGGATTCCCCGTCAGGCGGGCAAGCCCCTTCACCGTCTCGTCGTTCAGCCCCAAATTGAGCACCGTATCCATCATGCCCGGCATGGAAATGACCGCTCCCGAGCGGACGGAGACGAGCAGCGGCCTCTCCGGATCCCCGAGCCCCTTTCCCGTCCGCTCTTCCAGATCCGCAACCGCCTGCTCCATCTGGTCGAGCACATCCTGGGTCAGCCGGCGACCGGCCGCATAATAATCGAGGCAAGCCTCCGTCGTGATGGTGAAACCGGGGGGAACCGGCAGGCCATGCCGGGTCATCTCCGCAAGATTGGCCCCTTTCCCGCCCAAAAGACGCTTCATATCCCCGCGCCCCTCATCAAACCGGTAAACCACCTTTTTGCTCAATCCTTACGACCTCCCCTGCGAAGGATGTCCAGCACGATATTGGCCGTCTCCTCGACCGCCTTGCGGGACACATCGATGACGGGACAACCCACTTTTTTCATGATCCCCTCGGCGTATTCCAACTCCTCCAGGATGCGCTCCATGCTGGCATAGCTGGCCTGGGACGTCAGACCCAGGGATTTGAGGCGCTCCCGGCGAATGTTGTTCAAAAACTCCGGTTCGATCGTCAGGCCGATGCATTTGTTCGGAGGAATGCGGAACAGCTCCTCCGGCGGCTCCACCTCGGGCACCAGCGGAACATTGGCGACCTTCAGCAGCTTGTGCGCCAAATACATGGACAGGGGAGTTTTGGACGTGCGGGAAACCCCGATCAGCACGACATCCGCCCGGAGAATCCCCCGGGGATCCCGGCCGTCGTCGTACTTGACGGCGAACTCGATCGCCTCGACCCGCCGGAAATACTCCTCGTCCATCTTGCGCACAAGGCCCGGTTCCCGCCTCGGAGCGCGCCGAAACAGCCTGGAAAGCTCATCGATCATCGGACCCATGATGTCGATGACGGGCACATGGCGCCGCTCGGCCTCTTCGATCAAAAATTTCTGCAGTTCGGGCACGACCAGAGTGAAAGCGATCATCCCCCGAACTTCGCTGGCCGCCTGAACCGTTTCCGCGATCGTCTCCTTGTCATCCACGTAGGGGACCCGGCGAATCTCCACCTGATCCCCGTTAAATTGGCTGGAAGCCGCCCGCACGACCAATTCGGCGGTCTCCCCCACGGAATCGGACACAACATACACCACCGGATGATGCAAATCGCTGGTAATGGTTCATCCCCTCCCCTTAACCCGACAAGCATCTCATACGACGGATTCCTGTCCCAACTCGACGAAAGCCTTTGTAATGGTCGTTTTGGTGATGCGGCCCACCACTTCCAAGCCCTCGCCGTCTTCCATGGGGCGGACGACCGGCAAGGCGTCCACCTGATAGCGCATCAGCTTGGACGCGGCTTCATACAGGGTCTCCTCCAGGGTGCACGTGATGATGTTGGGCATCCGGGTCATCACCACACTGACGGGAATCGCCTGCAAATCCTGCTTGCCCAGGGCGATTTTCAGAAGATCCTTCCGGGACACCACCCCGGCCAGCCGGCCGCCGTCCTTCACCACAAACAGCGTCCCCACATCCTCCAGAAACATGGTGCAGATGGCGTCGTACACGGAGAGCTTTTCCGTCACGACGACGGGCATCGACTTGTAATCCTTCACCTTCAATTTGCGCACGTGTTCCGTGAAGAGCTGGTTGGCCGTCTTTCCGACATAAAAATATCCAACCCGGGGACGGGCATCCAAAAATCCGGCCATCGTCAATATGGCGAGGTCGGGACGAAGCGTCGCCCGCGTCAGGTTCAGTTTTTCGGCGATCTGCTCGCCCGTGATCGGCCCCTCATCTTTGACGATCTGCAAAATCATCTCCTGTCGCTTGGTCAGTTCGATCGCCCCACACCCCCTTCAACGGGCGAAGGTAGATTGTGTCATACTTTATAAACAAATTCCCCATATAGTATATACTATATTGACCATTCTATTTCTGCAAGTCTTTTATTTCTCCGCCGTCCCAAAGGATCCCATAAAAAAAAGGATCCGCCTCGCGCGCCTGCGAATCCATTCCGGTTCAAGGGCTCTGTTGACTTGCGAAGGATTTCCGTGATACATTAATAAAGTGCACCCTTCGCGTTTTCGTAAATAAAAATAAATACCCTATTTTATATTACTATATGAGTCGGGTTTTGTCAACATTTCATCCCAAAAAAAAAGGAGAGGTCACCCATGGCGGCGGAACGGGAATTGGAAAAGGAACAGGAGCGAGTCGATGCAGTCGTCCAAAAAATCGACCACCAAATCCGCGCACTCCGGCGACAGACGGAGGCGATCAAAAAGGAAGTCCTGGAAATGAGCCGAAATTTCTGGGATGAAGTGACGATCAACTTCGGCGATCCCCACGACACTATCGAAACCCTCGCCAGCGTCAATCAGCAGGCCAGGGTGCTGGCAGAGCGGGAGCGGAGCTACCGTCACGCCCGCAGGCGGTTGACAACGCTGGTTCGGATGAAGGACTCCCCATACTTCGGGAGGATCGATTTCGTCGAAGACGGGGAATCGAAGGCCGAATCGATTTACCTGGGAATCGCCTCGGTCCGCGACGAGGAGGGAGAACCCCTGGTTTATGATTGGCGGGCCCCCATCGCCAGTCTGTATTATGAAGGTTCGCCCGGACCGGTGCGGTATCAGACCCCCGCGGGCGAGGTGACGGGGACGCTGAAAAACAAGCGCCAGTTTGTCATCCGCGACGGCCGGATCCGGAGCATGTTTGACACCGGCATCACGATCGGCGACGAACTGCTGCAGGAGGTCCTCGGCCGCCATTCGGACGCGCAGATGAAAAACATCGTGGCCACCATCCAAAAGGAACAAAACCGCATCATCCGAAACGAGGGAAAACGGCTCCTGGTGGTATCGGGAGCCGCAGGCAGCGGAAAAACCTCGACGGCCCTGCAGCGGGTGGCCTGGCTTCTGTACCGCTACCGAAAATCGCTGACGGCGGAGCAGGTGGTCCTGTTCTCTCCCAACCCGATGTTCAACAGCTATGTATCGACGGTTCTCCCCGGATTGGGTGAGGAAAACATGCAACAGACCACCTTTCAGGAAATGTTGGAAAACCGGCTTGGAAAACGGTTCCGCCTGGAGGATCCCTTCGATCAGATGGAATACGTGCTTAAGGGGATGAACGAACCGGGATACGACGAGCGTCTCCAGGGCATCCGGTTCAAAACATCGACCCGTTTCATGGAAGTGATCGATCGATACCTCGAGCGCCTGGGACGGGAAGGCCTGATCTTCAGGGATGTCGTCTTTCAAAACCGGGTTCTCATCCCCGCCGAAGAAATCGAAAGGCGGTTTTATTCCCTCGATCCCTCGCGGTCGATCTCCGGCCGCATGAGCCGGCTGGCAGAACAGCTCCTGGATCTTCTGGAAGAAATGGAAGAAAAAGAGAAAGAGAAGCCCTGGGTGGAGGATGAGATCGAACTGCTCGACGCCGAGACCTACCAGCGCGCCTACAGGGAGCTTAAGCGCCAGCCGGGATTCTCCGAAAACGGCGCCGATGACTTGAAAAAGGAACGGGAGTGGCTCGCCTCCTTCGTGGTGAAGGAGCGGTTCAAACCCTTGCGGCACTTCATCAAGCGGTATCGGTTTGTCGACATCCCCTCTTTGTATCGGCGGCTGTTTGCGGATCCCGATTTCGTTCCGCGCATGATGCCGGACATCCGCCTGCCGCAGGGGTGGAAGGCCATCTGCGCCCGGACGGCGGAACGCCTCGGGCGGAACGAATTGGCTTACGAGGATGCGACTCCCTTTCTTTATCTGACGGAGAAAATCGAAGGGTTTCAAACCAACCCCCACATTCGCCACGTGTTTGTGGATGAGGCCCAGGACTTTTCCCCGTTTCAATTCGCTTTCCTCAAACACCTGTACCCGCGGGCCAGCATGACCGTTCTCGGCGACTTCAACCAGGCGATCTTCATCTCCGCCGAATCGGGCTTTGATTTCCTGACCGGCCTGTTCGGAGCCGATGAAACCGAGACCTTCATCCTGACGCGGAGCTACCGTTCCACCCGGCAAATCGTCCTGTTCACCCGGGAACTGATCGAAGGAGGCGATCAAATCGAACCCTTCCACCGCGACGGCCCCAAGCCGACGTGGACGCAGGTGGAGGATCGGGAGCAGCTGTTCGAAAAAATCCCGGACCGCATCCGCCGCCTTCAGGACGCCGGCCACCGGACCATCGCAATCATCTGCAAGACCGCCCGGGAGAGCCGGGAAGCCTATGAAGGGCTGAAGAAGCGCTATCCCTCCCTTCGGCTCATCGAAAAGGAGACAGTCACCTTTGAAGCGGGTCCCCTCGTCATTCCCTCCTATCTGGCCAAGGGGCTGGAGTTTGACGCGGTGATCGTTTTCGACGCCCAGGAAGCGCGATACGGAAGGGAAAGCGAGCGGAAACTGTTCTATACGGTCTGTACCCGGGCAATGCACGAACTGCATCTTTATTGCGCGGGCAAAGCCACTCCTTTCCTGTCCGACGTGTCGCCGGATTTGTATGTGGTGGAATCGTGACAAAACCCCGGACCGGTTTGCGGTCCGGGGTTTTGTTGAAAGAGCGCAGCTTGCAATCCGTGAGGATGGTGAAGCTTCTCTTCATCACATCTTGCCCTTTCGCCGTCGCAATCTCGCCATCAACCCGGCATTCTTGTCGGACAAACCGCCTCCCGCCATCGCGTGCGCCCGCTAATCGCCACTTGGCGGCGGAAAAAAAACAAAGGACCGGCCCGGCGGAAATTCGGAGGCCGCGGAAATCCGCACATCCGATGCCCGGCCCGCAAAAAAAGGGCCCGGGGCCGCGTTGGGAACGTCCGGCCCCGGTGAAAACTCACCCGGCCAACCGATCAAAGTGGGCGAAACGCCTCACCAAATCGGTCAGCCGGCGGAGAAGCGCCAGGCGGTTGGCCCGGACGGCTTCATCCTCGGCCATCACGAAAACCTCGTCGAAGAAGCGATGGATCGTGGGAGCCATCTCCGCCAGGGCCTGGTACATGCCGGCGACGTCCCGACGGGACAGGGCGGCCTCGAACCGGTCGGCGGCCTGCCGGTAGGCGTTCCAGAGGAGGCGCTCCGCTTCCTCCTCCATCAGCGACGGGTCCACCCCCCTGTTCGGATCTCCCTTCCTTCCCAGGTTGGCGGTCCGGTTGAAGGCCTCCACCACCGGTTTGAAGGCGTCTTCCTCCTTCACCCGCTCCATCAGAAACCGGGCCTTGTCCACCGCCAGCCGGGGGTCTCCCACCCCGGCGGCCAACACGGCATCGATGACGTCGTGGCGGATTTCCGCCTCCTGCAGGACCGTCCGCAGGCGGAGGGCGAAGAATTCCTCCAGCCGTTTCTTCACTTCCTCCGCGGGTTGGGTGACGAGCCCCTTTTCCCGCAGAAGCTCCAGGGCATGGTCCCACAGGCGATTCAGCGTCACCGACGGCCAATCCCGGTGCAGCAGGATCTGGATCAAACCGGCGGCCCGGCGGCGCAACCCGTAGGGATCCTGGGAACCGGAAGGCTGGATGCCGATGCCGAGGAAAGCGGCCTGGGCATCGATCTTGTCGGCCAGGGCGAGGACGGTTCCCACAACGGAGGCGGGGAGCTCGTCCCCGGCATGGCGGGGCAAGTGATGTTCGAAAACCGCCCGGGATACCTCCGGATCTTCCCCGGCCCGCCGGGCGTACTCTTCGCCCATCACTCCCTCCAGCTCGGGGAATTCGTACACCATCTGCGTGGACAGATCGAATTTGCAGATTCGCGCAGCCCGGTCGATTTTCCTCACCGTTTCCTCATCCAATCCGAGCCAGTCCGCAATGGAAAGGGCCAGGGTGCGGACGCGGCGCACCTTGTCCCCGATGCTCCCCAGTTTCTCATGGAAAACAATCTGGTCGAGCCGGGAGACCGCCTCGTCGATGGAGAGCTTCAAATCCTCCTCGTAGAAGAAGCGGGCGTCGGCCAGACGGGCCCTGAGCACCTTCTGATTTCCCCGGGCCACCACATCCAGGGCGACATCGTCCCCGTTCCGGACCGTGACGAAATGGGGAAGCAGGCTTCCGTCTGCGGCCGTCACCGGGAAGTAGCGCTGATGTTCCCTCATGGTCGTAATCAGCACGGCCGGAGGCAATTCGAGAAATTTCTCGTCAAAGGAGCCGGCGAGGACCGTCGGATATTCCACCAGATGGGTCACTTCTTCCAGCAAACCCTCGTCAACGGGAATGCGCCAACCCTTTTCCTCCTCCAACCGGCGCAGCTGGTCGAGAATCCGTTGCCTGCGTTCCTCCACATCGGCGATCACCCATTGCTTTCGGAGGGTTTCCAGATACTCCTCCGGCGAAGAGAGTTCCACCTCTTCCCCCAGAAACCGGTGTCCGCGCGTCCGATTGCCGGCGGTGACGCCTGCCCAGGAGAAGGGAACCGTTTCCCGGCCGAAGAGGCAGACCAACCACCGCACCGGGCGGATAAACCGGGTCCGGCCGCTCCCCCAGCGCATCGCGCCGGGAAGGTGGATGGACGACAGCACGCCGGGAAGTCCCTCCTGCAGACATTCCCCGGTGGCTTTCCCCTTCATCACCTTCCGGGCGAACAGGTACTCTTCCCCTTTGTGTTCGCCAAAATACAGATCGTCCAAAGAGACGCCCTGCTTCCGGGCAAACCCCACCGCGGCGGGGCTCCAGCTTCCGTCCTCCTTGAGGGCAATCCGCTTGGCCGGGCCTCGCACCTCTTCCCGCACATCCCGCTGGCGCTCGGCCACCCCTTCCACCCGCAGGGCGAGCCGCCGGGGCGTGGCATATGTATGACTGGTCCGGTAGTCGATCCGATTCTCCCTGAGCCAGCTTTCGACCCGCTCTTTCAACTGCTTGGCCGCTTCGCCCACAAACCGGGCCGGTATCTCCTCACAGCCGATCTCCAACAGCAATTCCCTTTCAGCCACGCTTTTCTCCCCCTTTCAACAGAGGAAATCCCAGCCGTTCCCGCTCTTCCACGTAAGCTTTGGCGCATTTTCTCGCCAGATCGCGCACCCGGCCGATGTAACCAGTCCGCTGGGTCACGCTGATCGCCCCCCGGGCTTCCAGCAGGTTGAAGGTATGGGAGCACTTCAGCACCCAATCGTAGGCGGGCAGAACCAGTTTGGCCTCCAGGGCGCGGAGGGCTTCCCGCTCGCAGTCGTCAAAGAGGCGGAACAAGAGGTCCGTGTCGGCCACCTCAAAGGAGTATTTGGAGTGCTCGTATTCCGCCTGGCGGAACACGTCGCCGTAGGTCACACCCTCCACCCACTCCAGATCGTAGACGCTCTCCTTGTCCTGCAGGTAAAGGGCCAGGCGCTCCAAACCGTACGTGAGCTCCACGGAGACGGGATCGGCCTCCAATCCGCCCACCTGCTGGAAATAGGTGAACTGGGTGATCTCCATCCCGTCGATCCACACTTCCCATCCCAGTCCGGCGGCGCCCAGCATGGGATGCTCCCAGTTGTCCTCCACAAAGCGGATGTCGTGGCGGCGGGGATCCACCCCCAACGCCCGGAGACTGTCCAGATACACCTCCTGGACATCGTCGGGCGAAGGCTTCAGAATCACTTGAAATTGGTGGTGCTGATAAACCCGGTTGGGGTTTTCCCCGTACCGCCCGTCCGCCGGCCGGCGGGAAGGCTCCACGTAGGCCACCTTCCAGGGCTCCGGACCGAGAGACCGCAAAAAGGTCATCGGATTGAGGGTTCCCGCTCCCTTTTCCACATCGTAGGGCTGAACGAGGACACATCCCTGTTCCGCCCAGAAGGTTTGCAGTCTCAGTATCATTTCCTGAAAATGCATCGCCTGCACCTCCTGTCGGATTGCCGTTAAAAAAACCCCCGCCCCATGGCCCGAAAACCATAGGGACGGGAGCTTTTCCCGCGGTTCCACCCTATTTGGCCGGCAGCGCCGACCCCCTCATTTCGCCATCGCGCTCAGGAACGCCCTTCACCGGTTCCGTGGCCGGGCTCTCACCCTCCCCGACTCGCTGATCACGGAGGAGCCGGCTACTCCTTTCCGTCATCGCGCGGCCCTTATTTCATTGCCCGAAACAGCGCGCTTTGCACGCGGTATGTACGTGGTATGTAGTCTTATATATATCAGACGAGGCCTTCTGTTGTCAACGATCCGGCGACTTGGACCAATCTTTGCGCAACTGGTCCAAAAAGGGGCGGGACTTGAACTTGATGCCCGCATATTCGTCGATAAAGGCCCTGAGAACCCGCTCCAGCTGCGCCTTGGTCTCCTCCTTCACCCGCACTTCCCCGATCCGATCCGGGGTAATGCGCTGCAAGAGCCGCAGAAGGCGGGCGGCCGTCTCCGACAAAGGAAGGGTGTGCGGATCCCGGTGGAGGCAATCGGAGCACAAAAAACCGCCCTGCCGGACGCTGAAGCGAACGGGACGGTCTCTTGAGCCGCAAAGGGCGCACTTGTCCAGCACGGGCCGGTATCCCGCGGCCTCCAATACTTTAAGCTCGAAGATCCGTGAAAGGATCTCCGGATCGGTGCCCCCTTCCAGTTGATCCAACGTGGAAGACAGCAGGCGGTACAAAGCGGGCGAAGGATCCTTCTCCTCCGTCATGCGGTCCAGCAGTTCCACCAGGTAAGCGGCGGTCGCCGTCAACAGGAGATCGGAACGGAGTCCGTGGTGGGAGGAAATCAGCTCTCCCTGGGACAGGGTTCCCATCCCCGATCCCAAAAAGCAGAGATATTGCCCCCGGGTGAAAAGTTGCGTGACCGCTCCCAGACGGCTCCTCGGCTTTTTCGCCCCTCGGGCCAGGACGGGCAGCTTTCCCCGTTCCGCCGTGAACAGGACGACCACCTTGTGGCTTTCCCCGTAATCCCGGGTCCGAATGACGATTCCCTCGGTTTTGATCAACATGGACAAGCCCTTCCCCTAATGGACTTCCTCCCGGTCATGCTCCTCCTCCCGGTCCTTGGCGGAATCGTCCTTGATCCCGTCCACTTCCTTGTACATCAGGTACGCATCGATACTGCCAGTTACCGCAAAGACATTCCAATAGAAATTGCGCAACCAGCACCCATCCTTTCCCTGACGTCGGTTGTCTTTCTATAGGGTTAGGATGACCGGGAGGCTTGGGAGTATGACTTGGAAATATTGCTATCCGTCCGGGAAAATTCCGCCAACCGCCTTCTTTCTATTCCACATCGCCGTATCCGAACCGGCGCAGATAAGCCTCTTCGTTCCGCCAGTCCTTTTTCACCTTCACCCACAGGTCCAGGTACACCTTGTTCCCGAGCAAACGTTCGATCTCCTCCCGGGCCAGTCGGCCCACTTCCTTCAGCATGGCCCCCCGCTTCCCGATCAATATCCCCTTTTGGGAGGGGCGTTCCGCATAGATCGTCGCCCGGATGTACACGGTCTCCCGGTCCTGCCGGGGGATCATCTCTTCGACGACCACCGCCACGGAATGGGGAATCTCCTCCCGGGTGAGGAAGAGCACCTTTTCCCGAATCAGTTCCGCGACAATGAATTGTTCCGGGGAGTCGGTCACCTGATCCGCCGGATAATAGGCGGGGCCTTCGGGCAGTTCCCTGAAGATCAGATCCACGAGGGTGCCCGTGTTGTTCCCCTGCAGCGCGGAAATGGGAACCACTTCCTTGAAGGAATAGAGGCGGCGATAGGAATCGATCAGCGGAAGCAGGGCGTCGGGATGCACCCGGTCGATCTTGTTCACCACCAGAAAAACGGGCGTTTCCACCTGCTTCAGGTGCTCGATGATGAAGCGGTCTCCCGGACCCATCCCCTCCTCGGCATCCACCAGCAGGAGGATCAGATCCACCTCTTCCAGAGCGGCCCGGGCCGTCTGAACCAGGTGTTCGCCCAGCTTCGATTTGGGCTTGTGGATGCCGGGGGTGTCCAGAAACACGATCTGCCCCCGCTCGTCGGTAAAGATGCCCCGGATCCTGTTTCGCGTCGTCTGGGGCTTATCCGACATGATCGCCACTTTTCTGCCGACCACGTGGTTCATCAGCGTGGATTTCCCCACGTTGGGCCGGCCGATCAGCGCAACAAACCCCGATTTATGGCTCATGTTGGAGTTCCTCCCTGCCGAAGGAGTCGGGCAACAGCTCTTTCACGGTGGTTTCCTTCCAATCTCCCTTCAGATTGGCCAGGTACACCTTCATGTCCGGCGGGCACAACTCCGCCATCACCTGGCGGCAGGCCCCGCAGGGGGCGACGGGACCGGGTGTGTCGGCGATGACCGCCAATGCCGCAAAGCGGCGTTTGCCCTCGGAAACGGCTTTGAACAGGGCGGTTCTTTCCGCACAGTTGGTCAATCCGTAGGAGGCGTTCTCCACATTGCACCCCCTGAACACCGCCCCGTCGTCGGTCAAAAGGGCGGCCCCCACCGGAAAGCGGGAGTAGGGAACGTAGGCGTGCTCCCTCGCCCTGCGCGCTTCGGCAAGCAGCATCTCTTTCATGGCCCCACCTCTCCCTGTCTCCTGATCCTGAGGCGCACGCCCGACGAATCTTCCGGTGCGAAAGGCGGGCCTTCCGCCCGCTCCCCGCGCCCGTTCGCCGGCGGAACCACCACACCCCCGGAAATGATGTATTTCAGTCCGTCCTCCACCGTGATGTCCAGAAAGATCACATCCTTTTCAGGGACGAGCACGAGCCAACCCGAGGTGGGATTGGGCGTGGTGGGAAGAAAGATGTTGAGAACCTTTTCCCCGGACCGCCGGCGGATTTCTTCACTGCTTTCGCCGGTGTAAAACCCCAGCGTGTAGATGCCCTTCCGCGGATACTCTACCATGACCACCCGCTTGAAGGAGGTGGCATCGTGACCGAAGGCATTGGTGATCTGCTTCACGGTGGAGTAAATGCTGCGGGCGATGGGAATCCGCGTGAAAACCCTTTCCGTAAAAAGGATCATCTGCCGGCCGAAAAAGCTCTTGGCCATGATCCCCACCAGGACGAGCAGCCCCAGGGTGAGGAGCAGTCCGACGCCGGGGATATGGGTTTCAAACCTGAGCTGCCCCACCTGGAGGGGAAACTCCACCAAGCCCACCCAATCCATGATCCGGGCCACGGTGATTCCGAGGGTGGGGTCGATGAACTGGAAAAGGAGTTTCAGCACGTATAAAGTGGCCACAGCGGGAAGCAATGCCAAGGTTCCGATGATGAGATGGTTGCGGATCGATTTGAACATGTCGTTCTCCCTTTCAGGCAGTCACAGCAGGATAAAACCGATGAGTGCGACGGCTGTTCCCAAAAGCGCTCCGATGACGACGGTACTCCTCCTCGTCTTGATGTGCAGCCGCGTTCCCACGAGAAGGGCGGTGAGCAGATACACCAGCAGGGCGATGAGCAGATGGCGAATCATCAGGGCGACGGAAGTGGCGATGCAGAAGGCGATGGACGTGGTCATGCTGGGTTCCCACCGGGTCTGCCCCAAGCGGTGAAACCAGCCCTTCAGCAGCAGGGTCAGAAAAAAGTCGGCGACCAAAATGGCCACCATTCCGATATTGGGCGGCATGGGGGCCTCTTCAAAGTAGGAAAGCTTCAACGGATCGAGATAGGGATAAAAAACGCTCACACCGACCACGACCGCAAAACCGGCGGTAAGCAGAACCGCCCCGGCGGCCACATCCTTGGCCACCTTGGCCAAGGGGTGAAAATCCTTCGTGATCATGTCGACCACGGCTTCCACCACGGTGTTGAACAGCTCGGCCACCAGCACCAGAACGATCGCGACGAACAGCAGGAGCACTTCGGTTTTGCTGAGCGGGAGATACAGGCTCAGCAGCAAAACCCCCAGCGCGGCCAGGAAATGGATCCGCATGTTGCGCTGGGTGACCAGGGTATATTTTAATCCTTCCAGCGCAAACCGGAAACTATGTAGCAGTTTGGTCAGCCACATGGGCCACCACTCCTACCTTCTGAGGCCGACTCGCCCCAATATCTCCTCCTGGCGGGCAAACATGCGTCGCTCTTCTTCTTCCGTTTCATGATCATACCCGAGCAGGTGCAAAAAGCCGTGAACCGCCAGAAAGCCGATTTCCCTCTCCAGGGAGTGGCCGTAGGCGTCGGCCTGCTCCCGGGCGCGCGGAAAGGAGATGACGATGTCCCCGAGGGGAACGGGGCCATCCCCCGCGCCCTCCATCGGCTCTCCCGGCTCCCACTGGGGAAAGGAGAGAACATCCGTGGGGCGGTCCACCTGGCGAAAGTCCCGGTTCAACCGGCGGATGCCCTCATCATCCACGATCGTCACCGAAACCTCCGCCGGCGGCAACCCTTCCGCCGAGGCCGCCTCCTCAAGGCTCGCATGGACCCAGCGGAGAACGGATCGCTCCTCTTCCGTCAGCGGAATTTCCACCTGAATATCAACCGACAACTCCATTTTTGACATCCTTTCCTTTCCCGGATACCTCCTCGGGATACTCAATCCGGGCGTGGAAAATTCCCTGAAGGGTTTCACACATGGAACGGCCGATAACTTCCAACTCCTTCAGCGTCAGGTCACATTCATTGAATTGGCCGTCCTCCAGGCGCTCCCGAATCACCTTGCGGACGATCGATTCAATCCGCCCCGGCGTGGGGCGGGACAAGGAGCGGACCGCCGCCTCGATGGAGTCGGCAATCCCCACGATGGCCGCTTCCTTGAACTGCGCCTTCGGACCGGGATAGCGGAAATCCTCCTCCAGCACCTGACTGTCGCCGTTTAGCTCCTTCGCCTTGTGGTAGAAATACTTGAGCAGCGTCGTGCCGTGATGCTGGGCGGCGATATCCCGGATCGGCTTGGGAATGCGGTAGGCTTCCATCATCTCCACGCCATCTTTGGGGTGGGACAAAATGATCGTTTTGCTCAGATGGGGAGAGATCTTGTCGTGGGGGTTATCCATCTGCATCTGGTTCTCGATGTAAAACTGCGGCCGTTTCAGCTTGCCGATGTCGTGATAATAAGCCCCCACCCGGGCCAACAGTCCGTCGGCCCCGATCGCCTCCGCCGCCGATTCCGCCAGGTTTGCAACCATGACGGAATGATGATAGGTCCCCGGCGCCTCCACCAGCAGTTTGCGCAACAGGGGATGGTTGGGATTGGACAGCTCCAACAGGCGCAGCGGCGAAAGAATGTCGAAGACCGTTTCAAACAGCGACAGAAATCCGATGGTCAGCACGGCGGAAATCACGCCCGAGAGAAGAGCAAAACCGACGGATTGGAGGAACAACCGGAGATCTCCCTCCGCCGGCACGAGCAGGTGCAGCGCGACAACGGCCATCGTCGCGGCAAATGAAGCAAACAGGCCCGCCCGGAAAATGGAGGGGCGGTTTCGCACCCCGGCCAAGGCCAAGGCGCCCGCCGTTCCGCTGACCAGGGCGACCAGCCCGTAGCGGTAATCGAAGAGCAGAGGGCCTTCGGCGTTGAAGAAAATTCCGGCGGCCAGGCTGAACAGGACACCGAACCATATGGCCAGCCGGGTGTCCAAAAGCAGAGCGAGGAGCATCGGCCCAAAGGCAAAGGGGGCGCAATAGCCCACAGTGCTCCATTCCAGATCCTGCCCCAGGGAGACAACCTTCATCGCCAACAGGTTGAGGATGAAGACCGCCGCCATCATCAACACTTTGCCGTTGTCGGCGTGAATTTCCGGATGAAAACGCTGGACGCAGACATACAGCAGGGCGAGCCAGATCAGAAGGAAAAGGATCAGACCCGTGTAAAACCGGAAATTGAGATGATGCCGGATGAGACCCAGTTCCCTCAACTCCCGGATCTTTTCTTCGGTCACCACTTCCCCGGCGGCGACAATCACGTCGCCCTTCTGGATGATCACGGGTTTGACGCTCTCCCTTGCCGTTTCCCGCAGAGCATCGGTCAAAGCCTTGTCGACCACCACATTGGGGACGATCAGGGTCCGCAACAGTTCCGCGGCGGCATCACGGGCCTTTCCACGAGGGTAGGACTTCTCCAGCATCTGGATGGCCTGCTCCCGCTTTTGCACCAGCTGGGCGGGACGAACGCCCTCCGACAATACTTGCTGCAGCACCTCTCGGATGGCGGAGCGGACTTCGGGGATCTCCTTCTCCGGAATCCGGGCCAAGGCCTTGTAGAAATCGTCGGACATGGCGGGAATCAACGCGCGAAGCCGTTCCGTCTTTTCTTTCTCGGACGCGGAACTGCCTTCCGCTTCCCGAATCTGATCGAAAATCCGTTCGAGGCGCTCCAGCTGACGGCTGGTGATCTGCTCGTCTTTGCGGTATTGCAAGGGAACGGATTGAGCCGCCTCCTCGCGGACCTGTTCCGTCGCCTTCTGATCGATCTTGGTCACCGGCGCCACGATCGTTTCCGGACTGACTGCGCCGGGTTTGAGATCGTACTGTTTGGGCAGAACCGGATTGAGCAATAAAAAATAACCGAAAATCCCGACCAACCCGTAAAAGGCAAAGCGCACCCAGGCGCTTGAACGCCAGCCGGACGCAAGGGGCGTCTGCTTCCGGCTGGCGGTGTTCTGCTTCACCTTTGGCTTCATCCAGGACCGACTCCTTGGGAAAACGCCTCAGCCGTTCCGTGCGTAAGCGTCGATGATTTTCTGGACAAGGCTGTGTCGCACCACATCTTCCTGGGTCAGGTGGATAAAGCGGATCCCGTCGATATCGCGAAGAATGCGCTCCGCTTCCACAAGACCCGACTTCTTCCCTTTCGGAAGGTCCACCTGGGTGACGTCTCCCGTGACCACCATTTTGGAACCGAAACCCAAACGGGTCAGGAACATCTTCATCTGCTCCGGCGTGGTGTTCTGGGCCTCGTCCAGGATCACGAAAGCATCCTCCAGCGTGCGCCCCCGCATGTAGGCGAGCGGAGCCACCTCGATGATCCCTTTCTCCATCATCTTCGACACTTGCTCCACACCGAGCATATAATACAGCGCGTCATACAGGGGTCGGAGATAGGGATCCACCTTTTCCTGCAGATCTCCGGGCAGAAATCCGAGGTTTTCCCCCGCTTCCACCGCCGGGCGCGTCAGGACGATCCGCTTGGCCCGGTGGGCTTTCAGGGCGGTCACTCCCATGGCGACGGCCAGGAACGTCTTCCCCGTCCCCGCGGGCCCAATGCCGAACACGATGTCCGCCTTTTTGATGGCGGACACGTAGTGGCGCTGGCCGAGGGTTTTCGCCCGGACGGGCTTCCCTTTGTAGGTGACGCCGATCTCCTCGCTGTACAGTTCCAGGAGTTCCTCCGCCAGTCCCTGCTTGGCCAGCCGATGGGCATAGACCACATCCCGTTCGCTCAAATGAACCCCTTTGCGAATCAAACTGAGGAGAACGCGAAACAGCTGGTGCAAGATCTCCCGTTCCTCCGGGGGACCGTTGATCACCAGCTCCTCGCCCCGGGTCACAATCTTGGCGGAAGTTTCGGCTTCAATCCGCTTGAGATATGCATCATGAGGTCCAAAGAGGGAAAGGGCTTCCGCCGCATCACGCAACACGATTTTGATCGGTTCGGACAAAGGACTCATTCTCCTTGCAGAATCGGTTGAGATACCGCAATATTTTCAATTACGTCGAAGTGTACCTTCATATAAACTTTACCACTATCGACGCGGGGTTGCAAAACCTTTTCCAACAAAATCCGCCCGTCCGGTCCGATTTTCTCCCGCACGTCCGCCCGGGCCCGCTCCTTCCCCAGACGGATCGCCTCCTCGGGGGTCAGCCTGCGCTTTATCCATTTCATTTCCAACCGCTCTTCCACCACCCATCCGATGGGGAGCCGCCAATGGAACAGGCGGAGAACATGGGCCCGTTCCACCGTTTCAAAATCCTTGAAGGGAACCGGGTACAAAAAGGGAAGCCGGATGATCCGCGACGCCACGTAGGGATAATAGCCTCTGTCGCGATTTCCGGTGTACACCTTCCGTTTCTGTTCCAGGGGAACGACCACATCCGAATCGTACCAAACCTCCCCCCACACCTTTCCCTTGGCGCCGACCACCCGTTCCGAACCGTCTTCCTCCGGATTCCCGTAGATACCGGATACCAACAACTGCCCTTTTTTCACCATGTCGTTCACCTGAACCACGGGCTTTCCCTGCTCCACCCTCATGTCATAAATCAGCGCACTCCGGCGCGCCACCAGGTGAACCGGTCCCGGAGACCGTTCTCTCTCCTCCTCCGTTTCCCGCTTTTCGACAACGGTGATCACCGCCCGGGTGCCCTCCAGGCGGAATCCCACCCAGGAAGCCTGTGGCAGCCGCATGGCCAACCGGTGCTGAATCTCTTCGCCATCCGGCACGCGAAACTTCAGCTGTCCGGGAAACACTCCCGCTTCCCGGGCATACGTCAGGATTTGTTCCTCCGGGATCCGCTCGTTTCCCTCCACCTCCACCTTCCAGACAAAGGAACTCATCGCCATAAGCAAAAAAACGAAGAGCACAACCCCTGCCGCAAAAAACTTGCGCTTGTACATCTTGGAGAGCAAAAAGGGAAGTCCCTGCTTGGATATGATCCGCATCCGGATGCCGGATCGCCGTCGAAGGATTTTCACCAGGCGGAAAAAATCGGGGAGAAGAACGGTCAACCGGATCCGTTCCTCGTCCAGAAAGCGGATGTCTCCCAGGACGATCTCCTCTTCCATGGCCTCGTTGATGAGCGGGGTGAGCCGGGAGCCGGACAGTTCGACGGTTACCTTTCCCTTGATGAATTCGACCAACGCGCTTCTCCCCCTAATCCGTGAACCTCATTTCGACAATATGGCCCTCGATCCACATCTCCCCCGGATAAATTGCGCGAATCACCAATTTCTCCCCTCGAATCCGAATCCTCCCTCCGCGGATCCTCAGAAGAATCTCGGAATCGCTGAAAAAGTCCAACCCCTGATGGTTTTCCACCATCACCTGGAGGGATCCGACCATCTGGATCCGGGGAACCTCCGCGGTCACATCGGGGGGGAGGTCCATCCATCGGGCGAGACGGCGGCGAAAATTGACGGTCCCTTTAAGCATGAAACAAGCCCTCCATCTTCTTTTTAACCCTTATGCGTCGGGCTCCCCGATTATGATGGACGCGCCCTCCTTCAGGCGGGAATGTTTTTATTTGGCACGGAACAAAATAAGGGCTACATCGGACCGTATTTTTCTCCGAAAGAGCAAAACCGGACCCTCAACAGGGCCCGGCTGGACAAACGATCCCCGGATCATTGCGATTGACCCTGCTGCGCCTGCTGAACCAGACGCTTGGTGATTTCTCCACCGACCGATCCGTTTCCTCGGGACGTCGTGTCGGGACCAAGGGTGACACCGAATTCGGCCGCGATTTCCTCCTTGAACTGGTTCAAAATTTGGGCCGCCCCCGGAACCAGAAGGCGATTGCTCCGACGCGCCATGCGGTTCACCTCCTTTGCTGTTAGTATGGGTGTACGGCCGGATTTCCTGCAGGTGAACTGTTTCCATAAGCCGAAAAGGCGTGGGTCTTCTAGGGAAAAATCACCGAACACCCGCCGCTCCTCTGTCTGTCGGAGAAGCACATCCCTTTTCGATGCCCCTTCAGGATGATTGGGAAGCCGACGATTTTTCCCCTGTCCGATACTGATAATTCTTCAACTGCGGATGGAGGATCGCGATCAAAAACGTGATCCCGTACAAAACCGCGCCGAGAAGGTATGCAGACTGAATGTCGGTCCGATCCGCCAGCCACCCCATGATCAGGTGAGTCAACGCCCCCCAGGGAGTCAGCAGGGCGACTCTTGCCGCCATCACCTTGGCTCTCTCCATCGGGGAGAGTACATCCTGCAGAACGGTTTCCTGGCAGATTTCCCTTATTTGGTAAATCGGTCCCATCATCAGGCACAGCCACAACGCCAATATCGCAGTTGAGTTTACGGCAAAGAAAAAGGTCAAAAGGGACATCGACAATGCGCTTAGCGCAATCATATAACCCACACGCTTTTCCAAAAACCCGGTGATAAGAACCACCATGAAACTTCCGACGATTCCGCCGACCCAATAAGAAGCGTTGATAAACCCCCACCACTCGCTTCCTTTTCCCAAGATCTCGTGAGTGAAAGCCAGTATGAAGGCACTGGTCCACACAACATTGGCCAAGGCTTCAAAAAGGTCCATCAACGTCAAATTTCGGATCACCCCGGCTCGAAAGATTTTCCGCCAAGCCGGTTCCGGTTTCGATGTTTTTCCAAGGGTCGCGGATTCCTTTAATCGGATCCCTCGAATACAGACGCCTGATAACAAAAAAGACAGGGTGATGATCAGAATGACGGCGTAAAAAGGGAAAGCGGCGACAAGCATTCCTCCCAGTCCCCATCCGGCAACCAGAAACAGTTGGTAAACGACATTCAGGGTTCCGTTTGCCTTCATATATTCCTTTTTTGAGACAACCATGGGAAGCAATGCAAAACGGGCGGGTTGATACCATGCACCCATCCACGCGACGACAAAGAGAACGGCCAATGTCAGAAACAACAGAAGGGGCTCTATTTTATACAGGAACAATCCCAGAATCACGGTCAATCCCGCCCGGGACCATTCGATCCACTTCAACATTTGAACCGGCGAAAAGCGGTGGATGTAACGGGAGCCCAGGATTCCGCCTGCAAAAGAACCCAGTGCCATGACGGCCAAGACCAGGGATGAGCTGAATACGGAATCCGTGTGACGGTATACGTTGACCATTACAATCACTTGAAGGAGAACCGTCCCGAGAGATTGGAGCGTTTGGGACAACCAAAGCATTACAAATGGGGGCTGTCGAAACAGATTTTGAAGGGTAATATCCATATTTCAATTGCCTCCAAATTCAAAATCCTCTCGGTTTAGGAGATGGCACCGCCCCAAATTGCGACGGGCATCCGGAAAATGCGGGCAATCTCCGGCTTTTTGCTTGTCCATCGGATTCACAACAATTTAAAAAACGGGCGGTTGTATATTATTTATTTGGCGCAATCCATGAACAGGAATTTCCTCTACACCCCTTAAAACCCGCTTTATCCGGTGAGCATCCTGAAATCGCGCCATTTCCCGCCCAAAACAAAGCGACAGATCCCGTCGGATCTGTCGCCCGTGCCTATGAATTGCGGCGATGCACCCCTTGAAAATAACGGCGCGAAGGAGGGGGGCCAAGGATCTCGTGCAACAGGATGCCCCGGACCAGACTGTCCTTTGTAAACAAGCCCTTCTCCAGCCGGAAAGACTTCTTCCTTCCTTTCAAATCCGGAATCGGAGGTTGTACCTTCTTCAGGGTTTTCTCCGGTTTTTCCGCCTCGGAGACCGCCGCCTGAACATCCTTCACCTGTTCTTTCGCTTCTTCGATTTTTTTCGCGATACGCTGAATATTCTCCTTGACAGGTCCGGCTGCGGAGGGAGAGGTGGAACGTGCGGAATCTCCGTCGGCGTGCTCCCCAAAAAGATCCGGAAAGGGGAGAGAGTCCGTCCGCTCCCCCCACGGATCCCTCCAGGGAGCGGGTGCGGGAGGCCTCCTTTTTTTTCGCCGATTGGCCTCCTCCTTATTCGAGGAAGAAAGCACCTTTTGCAGGATCCAAAGCGCAAGTGCCACCATGAGAATGAGCAATTCCATTCCCGTCACCTCCCCGCCGGACAGCATCGGGACGCAACATCATTTGTCGGCATCCTCGTCTTTGGCCAGATCTCCGATCGATTTCCGCATATTGGTGTCGGCCATCAAGTTCTGCAACTGATAATAATCCATCACGCCGATCTTGCCCGAACGCAGGGCTTCGGCGAGGGCCAGGGGCACTTGGGCTTCCGCCTCCACCACCTTGGCGCGCATCTCTTCCACGCGGGCGCGCATTTCCTGTTCCTTGGCCACGGCCATCGCCCGACGTTCCTCCGCCTTGGCCTGGGCGATCCGCTTGTCGGCCTCGGCTTGGTCGGTCTGCAGCTCGGCCCCGATGTTTTTCCCCACGTCCACGTCGGCGATGTCGATGGACAGGATTTCAAAGGCGGTTCCCGCGTCCAATCCCTTTTCCAGGACCGTCTGGGAGATCATGTCGGGGTTTTCCAGCACATCCTTGTGGCTGTCGGCGGAACCGTTGGTGGTGACGATTCCCTCGCCCACCCGGGCGATGATCGTTTCTTCCCCGGCACCGCCGACCAGGCGGTCGATGTTGGCCCGCACGGTCACCCGCGCCCGGACCTTCACTTCAATTCCGTCCTTGGCCACGGCGGAAACCGTCGGCGTTTCAATAACCTTCGGGTTCACGCTCATCTGCACCGCTTCCAGCACGTCCCGGCCGGCCAGATCGATCGCCGCCGCCCGGGAAAACACCAGATCGATGTTCGCCCGCTGGGCGGCAATCAGCGCGTCCACGACCCGGTCCACGTTTCCCCCCGCCAGGTAGTGGGTTTCCAATTGCTCGATGGTAACGTCCAATCCCGCTTTGCGCGCCTTGATCAGGGGATTGATGATCCGGGCCGGAGGGATCCTTCTCAAGCGCATTCCGATCAGGGTGGTCAGGCCGACATACACGCCGGAAGCCATCGCACTGATCCACAGCATGACAGGAACGAATGAAAACAGGATGGCAAGGAAAGCGATGACTAGGACCACGAGAATGATCACCGTCAGCAAACCTGCCGCTTCCATATCACTTTTCCTCCTCGGATGTTTTTTCTTCGGTGGTATCTATTCGACGAACAACGATGCGGGACCCTTCCACGTGAACCACTTTCACCGCCGTTTTGGCGGGAATCATGCCGCCATCGCTGACCACGTCGTATTTCTCGCCGTCCACTTGAACCCAGCCCGCGGGCCGGAGGGGCGTCAACGTGATCCCTTGTTTTCCCACCAAGTGTTTCCAATCCCTGGAGGAGGTATAACCCGATTCGTTCTGTTGGGACTCCTTCAGGATGATTTTGGCCCAAACGCCCTTCATGCCAAAAACCTTGACGGCGATCCACACCCCGATCAGCGTGATGGCCAGCGCCACCGACAAGGAGATGATGCCGAAGGCAGGGTCATAGGCGGCCAACACCACGGCGGTTCCCAGGGAAATCAGGCCGAGCACGCCGAAGATGCCCCAGCCGGGAACAAACAGTTCGATCACCATCAACACGATCCCGGCGACAAAGAGCAGCACCGTCTCCATCCCGGCCAGTCCGGCCAGATAATGCCCGAAGAAATAGAGACCAAAGGACAAAAGTCCCACGGCGCCCGGAACCCCGAAGCCCGGGGTGAGCAGCTCCAGGGCGATTCCGCCCAGTCCCAGCAGGAGCAGGATGGGAACCACATAGGGGCTGGTCACCCAGCGGGCAAACTTCTCGGCGGGCGTCAGCTCCACTTCGACCACTTCCGCATCCCCCAGCCCGATTGCCGGCAGCACCTCCCTTTCGGAGGGCACGATGCGGTCGGCCATGTCCCACTCAACCGCCTGCTCGGCGGACAGGCTGAGCAGCTCTCCCTTCTTCTTCAGCCCCTTGATTTCCACGTTGCGATCCACCATGGCGGCGGCGACATCCCCGTTCCGCCCTCCCTGCTCGGCGGCGGCGCGCATGTTGGAGGACCAGAAGGCAACCGTCTTCGGATCGGCCACTTCGCCGGAAAACGTGCGGGGTTCAGCGGCGCCCATGGCGCTTCCCGGGGCCATCAGGATCTGATCCGCATTGAGGGAAATGTAGGCCCCTGCGGAAATGGCCTCTCCCCGGATGTAGGCGATCACCGGAACCGATGAACGGCGGATCAGCTTTCCGATTTCCAGGGCTGCCTCCACTTCCCCGCCCAGGGTGTCGATTTCCAAAACGACAGCCTCCGCCCGGGCCTCTTCCGCTTCAGTCAGCGCCCGCTCGAGAAAGGCGGACAATCCCCGCTCCACTTCCTGTTCCACCGGTATCCAGTAAACCACTTTCCCGGCGCCCGAAGGTTCCGCCGCAGACCAGCCCGGCCAGCACAAAAGAAGCAGTGCCGCACCGATCAACACCAAAGAAACCCGCTTCACCGGGGGAATCCCTCCGTTCCGTTTCAACCTCCTTAAGTCGCCATTTCCCTGTGAAGTCGCGCTCGGGCTTTGCGGACCTCCGCCTCCATCGGCGCTTGCTCCCGATCCACCCTCCGAAAAAAAGCGGCTGTTGACTTCGCACCTGCGTCAACAGCCTGCAACAGTTGCCCGATCTTGTCAGCCCAACAACTCGCGGACGATCCGATTCACCTCTTTTCCGTCGGCTCGTCCCTTGACGCGGGGCATGATTTCCTTCATCACCTTGCCCATGTCCGCAGGGGATGAAGCGCCCACCTCGTCGATCACCTGCCGGGCCAACTCCCGCAACTCCTCTTCAGACAGGGGAGCGGGCAGATAAGCTTCCACCACGGCGATCTCCGCCTTCATCTTCTCCACCAGCTCGGTCCGCCCCGCCTTTTCAAATTCCTGAAGCGATTCCTTGCGCTGCTTCAACTCCCGGGAAAGGACGTCCAGCACTTCCCCTTCCTCGAGGGGGCGCCCCCGCTCGATTTCCGCATTTTTGATGGCGGACCTCACCATGCGGATGACGCTCAATTTCGTCTTGTCTTTATTTTTGAGTGCAGTCTTCATATCCTGCTCCAACCGCTGGGTCAGGCTCATCCTTTTCGGCACCTCTTTTACCTGCGTTTCTTGCGAGCCGCTTCGGATTTCTTTTTCCGGCGGACGCTCGGTTTCTGGTAATGTTCGCGCTTGCGCACCTCGGCCAAAAGTCCGTCCCTGGCGCAGGAGCGCTTGAAACGGCGGAGAGCGTTATCCAGCGATTCGTTTTTGCGAACGCGAACTTCGGCCACGCTTTTCCCTCCCTCCGCGGGCCAGGTGAGCCGCCCGGACGAAAAGAAGCCGGGTGAGACAAAACCTTCACTGTCCAATCACGCAAGCGAGCGGCCCTGTCCCACAGGGGACGGAAAACCCAAACACCTGCATGGAAACGCTTCGGCCCAACACCGCCCGAAATTCATCCGGAAAAACCGGATGATGCGCAGTAAGTCAACACCTATTATACCCCAGCCCAAAAGAAGATGTCAAAATCATCCGGGAGGCCAGGTGAGCTGGCGCCCGCCGATCAGGTGGAAATGGATGTGATAGACGGTCTGCATCCCGTGTTCACCGCAATTGTTCACCAAGCGGAACCCTTTTTCCGCCAGTCCCAACTCTTTGGCCACCTTGGAGGCCGCCGCGATGATTTTTCCCATCAGTTCAGGTTCTTCTTCCGCATCCAAAAGGGACGGAACGTGCTTTTTGGGAATGATCAGCACGTGAACCGGCGCCACGGGATTGATGTCCCGAAAGGCCAGCACGCTGTCGTCCTCGTACACCTTGTCGGAGGGAACGCTGCCCTCGACGATGCCGCAAAAAATGCAATCGACCACAGAAAACCCCCCTTGTCCGATTTGGCGATATTATACCAAGAACCGTCCGGTTTGCGAAAGACGCTGCCTTTGCCCCGGCGTCCGTCCCACACCTCCTGAAAAATGGCGCATATAATAGAACGACCGCCCACCCTCAAGGAAAGGAGTGCAAAGGCCTGTGTCCAAAAAGAAGGCAGATGCCCAGCTGCGGCAGATGATACGGAAAATCGTCAGGGAAGAGCTGCAGCGGATGAGGAACGCGGACGATCCCGATTGGATGGAGCACGACCCGGATTTCCCACCCAAAGTAGAGCATCGGCCTGATTTTCACGAGAGCCGCGGCTATCCCGATCCGTTCGATCAGGGCGACCTGTCCCCGGATCACCCCCCGTGGGCCAGCTTCGGCCCCGCTCAACCGGATCCGACTCGGAAACCGTCGGGGCGGTCGGAACAACCCCCCCGCTACCCCGAATGGCCCGGTCCCTACACGCCGGATCCGGAATCGGGCCTCGACAATCCGCCCTACATTCCCAAACGGCGCAAATGACGGATGAAGCCCCCGGGGAGGGGCTTTTTTCTTTCACCCGGATTTCAGCGCGATTTTTCCGGCCCCGTCATGCCTGTCCCCCTCGGGCCATATACATGGGAGAGGGGGCGGTGCCTGTGAAGGAGATATTGATACCCTTTGCAACGGGTTTGGCCGTTTTTTTGTTCGGAATGCAACTGATCCGCATCGGGCTGGGCATCCTGGCGGGGGATCGGCTGGAGTCCCTGCTTCTCCGCTTCACCCGCACGCCCGCCCGCGGGATGTTCACCGGTCTCATCGTCACATCCCTGTTGCAGAGCAGCAGCGCGGTGACCGTTCTGGCGATCGGCCTGGTGGACGCCGGAATTCTCACTTTTCCCCAAACCATCGGCATCATCCTGGGCACCAATATCGGAACAACGGTCACCACCGAAATCCTCGCCCTGAAGATCGAGGATTTCGCCGTCCCCATGCTCGTGGCAGGCGGATGCCTGCATCTCCTTCCCTGGAAGCGCATCAAGGGCGCGGGGATGGCCCTCGCCGGTTTCGGCTGCATCTTCCTCGGGATGGAAGCGATGCAATGGCTGTCCTTCCCCTTGAAGGAACGGGGATGGATCCAATGGTTCCTGGAACAGGGGGAAAATCCGATCTGGACCGGCATCGCCGCCGGAACCCTGCTGACGGCGGTCATCCAGAGCAGCAGCGCCGCCGTCGCCATGACCATGGGCTTTTACTCCGCGGGGCTGCTGCCTTTGCCCGCCGCCGTCGCGATTGTCCTCGGCAGCAATGTGGGAACCTGCGCAACCGGCCTGATCGCCGCCACCGGAACGGGCCGGTCCGCCAAACGGGTGGCCGTCGCCCACCTGCTCCTCAATGTGATCGGCGTCCTTCTCTTTGCCCCGGCCGTCCATTGGCTGGCCGACGCCGTCCGCCTGTTGGAGGGCGATCCGGCCGCCCGGGTGGCCCACGTCCAAACCCTGTTCAACATCCTCTGCTCCCTGATCGCCCTGCCCTTTGCGCGGCCCTTCGCCCGGCTCGTCACCGCCCTCGTTCCGGACGGCGTGATCGTCTGGCGAATCAGCAAAGGGCGAAAATGACGGGGGCCGCCGCGGCGAAAAGGGGAAAACCCTTATGAAAGGCTGTCACTTCTCCCGGTTTCCCAATTCCTCCAGGATGGCGACGCCGGAACTGGTGCCGATCCGATTCGCTCCGGCGGCAATCATTTTCTTTGCCGCGGCCAGGTTCCGGATCCCTCCGGAGGCTTTCACTCCCATCTCCCGGCCCACCGCCTCCCGCATGATGCGGACGGCTTCCACCGTCGCCCCGCCGGGTCCGAAACCCGTGGAGGTCTTCACAAAGTGGGCTCCGGCAGCCTTGGCCAGCTCGCAGGCGAGGCGGATCTCCTCTTCCGCGAGCAGGCCGGTCTCCAGAATCACCTTGACGGTGCGCCCCCCGGCCGCCCGGACCACCGCCCGGATGTCATCCTCCACGCCCTGGCGGTCCCCCGACTTGAAGGCTCCGATGTTCATCACCATGTCGATTTCGGAAGCCCCGTCCGCGACGGCCCGTTTGGTCTCGGCCTCCTTGGCCTCCGTGCTCGTGGCCCCGAGGGGAAAACCGACCACCGTGCAGACCCGGACGCCGGATCCTTTCAGCCGTTCCGCCGCCCGGAAGACCCACCAGGGATTGACGCAGACCGCGCCAAAACCAAGCTCCGACGCTTCCCGGCAAAGACGGTCGATGTCCGACGCCGTCGCCTCGGGTTTCAACAGGGTGTGATCGATCATCGATGCGAGATTGGATACCGTCATGGCTCTCCTCCCCTTGTTTTCCGCTTGACGAACCGCAAAAAACGCGGCTCTCAGGTTTCGCCCGCACGAAGCCCCAGGTGGCGGTAGGCCTCTTCCATCACGGGCAGGTTGTTGTCATATCCTTCCCTTTGCATGAGGCGAAAGGCTTCCTCCGGAGAAAGCCAGCGGGCCCCGCCGATTTCGGACAGGGCGGGATCGAGCGCCTCGCTCGTCGCCTCCACCAGAAAATAGTGCACTTCCTTTTCCACGTCTCCGCGATCGGGGTGGAAATAGCGGTACCGAACCGTTGTCAACGGGCGCAGGATCCGCCCCGAAACCCCCGTTTCTTCCCGGATTTCCCTCAGGGCGGTCTCCTCGTTCGTCTCCCCCTTTTCCCTTTTTCCCTTGGGAAGCGTCCACCGGGCGTACCGATCCTCGATGAGCAAAATTTCCGCCCGGCCATCCCTGCGGCGGAACACCACCCCGCCTGCCGATACTTCCTTCAAGCCGTCCACAACCTTTCCGCCCTGGTTTTGGATCATGGGACCGGGACCGTCCTCTTCCGCCGGACTTTCCTCCGCCCTTCACCGGGGCCGAAAGTCCGCTTCCTTTCGGAAAATGTCCCGGGCGCCGCGATTTTAGCATAACACAACGGAAATGCGGATGGCAGGGCCATTCCACCGTCCGCAAGAGAAAACGGGGACAAGCCCGACAGGCTTGCCGGCCTTTTTCGAACCTCGCTTCAGGACGGATCCGCCTCATCCCACGACAGGGAGGTCACTTCCGTATAATCGCCTTCCCGGATCTCTTCCTCGGACGCCCGCCGCTCCAGCTCCTCCCGGTCATCCATCCCCGGTGCGACGGTCGGCTCCTGTTTGCGCTTTTCCCTTTTCATCGATGTCCCTCCTTCACCGCCGCCGTCGGAACGCCGTTCGGCAGTCCCTTTTCGGTTTGCGGTTTCTAGGGGTATCCTGCGCGGGGGAAAGCCCCTTCATTCGGGATTCAGTCCAACTCGATTCCCATCCAGTGAGCGTCGTAAAACCGACCGTCGATGCAAAATTCCCTCGAGATGGTTCCCTCCACCTTGAAGCCGACCGAACGGTACAGGCGAATGGCCCGTTCGTTGTCCGTCCGGACCCGCAGGTTGATCTTCCGGATCTTCCCGGTTTGCCGGGCCCATTGAAGCAAGGCTTGGAGCAACTGTCTTCCGATCGACATCCCCCAGTACTTTTTGCGGACGCTGATGCCGAATTCGCCGGCATGGGCATTGCGCTTCCGTTTCCCCGGCTGAAAATGAAGCATGCCGGCCATCTCTCCGTCCACCTCGGCGATCAAATACAAATGGGTGTCGGATCGGGCGCACTGTTCCAGCAATTGGCGCTGTTCGCCCACTGACGGGCGAAACTCTCCCGGTTCGAAAAGCAGGTAATCGGACTCGCCAAGGGTTTTCTGAACAAAGACAATCATTTCCTCCGCATCCTCCAAAACGGCCTCCCGAAGGACCAGCCTTCGCCCATCGGGCAAGGTTGACACCTGCTCAAACCCCACTCATTTCACTCCCTCCTCCTTCCCCTCAGGGGAAAGCCGCTTTCTGAACACCCAGCTGTTTCTCGTATAACCCATCTTCTCCTCGTAGAAACGGTGGGCCTCCTTCCGCCGGACCCCCGAGGTCAGCTCCACCAGACGACAGCCCTGGGCCCGGGCGAAGTCCTCCAGGTATCGGAGAAGCTTGGCCCCGTATCCCTTGGACCGCTCTTCCTCCTTCGTGACCAGGTCGTAAATGAAAAGATGCCGGCCATTGTACAGATTGACCATCACCGCCACGCCGGCCAGGGCCAGCATCCGACCGCTTTCCTCCAGGGCGAACAGCCGGTAACCCCGCGGGCGCATCTCCTCCAGCAGGGACAGATAGGTGTCCAGATCCAGATGGGTCCGCAGTTCCTTCAAGAGCGGAAAGGCTTCAACCCACTCTTCCCTTCGGGTCAATTCACGAATCATTGGGCATCTCTCCTTTGTACGGAATCGCATTTGACGCCGGTCACATGCGGCCACGGGCCCATTATAGCGAAAAAGCGGCGAAATGGTTGCAGCCGGTTTCAAGCATCCGTCACAAGCGGGTCAACCGGCACCGTCATTCGGCATCCATCCCCCAAAAGCGCAGACCGGAAAAGGGGCAAGATAAAAAAAAGCGATCCTTTCGGATCGCCGTGACGGCTGACAAAGCCCAAAATCCGGCAGCAGGAAGAGGTTCCGCCGCCTCCAAGCGTTAAGACGCCTCCCCTCGATCCTTTGTCGCCGGACCGGGCGATTTCCCGGATCGCTCTTCAAACGGCCTCGGTCCGGGGGGCGTCATCCAGGACGCGGACGAAGGTGCCGCGGCAAACCTCCGGGCCGGGTTCGTCCAGGCGGACGCGGCACACCTTGCCCACCAACTGCTCATTGCCGGGGAAGACCAGCTGCAGGTAATTGTCGGAGTAACCCACATACAGACCGCTTCCCGGTTCTTCCTTGTAGGGTCGTTCCGGAATCACGTCCAACACGTCGCCGACAAACCGGCGGGCGTATTCCAGGGAAAGGCGTTCGGAAAGCCGGATCAGCCTTTTGACCCGCTCCTGCTTCACCGGTTCGGGTACCTGGTTTTCCATCCGGGCGGCGGGGGTTCCCGTCCGTTTGGAATAGGGGAACACGTGCAGTTCGGCAAACCGGAGCTCCTCGATCAACCGGTAGGTGTTCTCGAACTGCTCGTCGGTCTCGCCCGGGAAGCCGACAATCACGTCGGTGGTGATGGCCACCTGCGGCATCGCTTCGCGGATCCGCTCGATTTTCTTCCGGTATTCGTCCACCGTGTATTTGCGCCGCATCCGCTTCAGCACCTCATCGTCCCCCGCCTGCAGGGGAATGTGCAGATGGCGGCACATTTTGTCCGACGCATTCAACACTTCCAGGATCCGCTCGTCGATCTGGCTCGCCTCGATGGAACTGATCCGGATCCGCTTCAGCCCGTCGATCTTGTCCAGATCCCACAGCAGATCGGCGAGGCTGTAGTCTTCCAGGTCTTCGCCGTAACCGCCGGTGTGGATTCCGGTCAGGACGATCTCCTTGTATCCGGCCTCCACCAGCTGGCGCGCCTGTTTCAACACATTTTCCGGCTTGCGGCTCCTGAGAAGCCCCCGGGCCCAGGGAATGATGCAGAAGGTGCAGAAATTGTTGCAGCCTTCCTGGATCTTGAGGGACGCCCTCGTCCGGTCGGAAAAGGCGGGAACGTCCAACTCCTCGAACTCCCGCGTTTTCATGATGTTTTTCACCGCATTGATCGGTTGCCGTTCCCGCTGGTACTGTTCCACGTATTCCAGCAGACGTTCCCGACCCTGGGTGCCCAAGACGATATCGACCCCGGGGATGGCCATCACTTCCGCCGGCGAGGTCTGGGCATAACATCCGGTGACGACGATGACGGCGTCCGGATTGCGGCGGATCGCCCGGCGGATCACCTGACGGCTCTTTTTGTCGCCGGTGTTGGTCACCGTGCAGGTGTTGATGACGTAAACATCCGCCTTCCTGTCAAAGTCCACCCGCTGATAACCGGCCCGCTTGAACAACTGCCAAATGGCTTCCGTCTCGTATGCGTTCACCTTGCAGCCCAAGGTGTGAAAAGCCACCGTGTTCACAGGGTTTCACCTCCCATTTCACCGTTTGCAAACATCGCGCAGGCGAGCATCGCCACCGCCGCCGTCTCCGTCCGCAGGATCCGCGATCCCAGACTGACGGGGACCGCCCCGGCTTCCCGGGCCTGGCGGACTTCCTCCTCCTCCCATCCCCCCTCCGGTCCGACAATCAGGAGGAGGCGGGAGAAGCTTTTCCTCGCCAGGGCAGCGGACAAGGGCTCACCGCCGCCCTCGTAGGCGATGAGCGCCAACTCCGCCCTCGCGATCGCCTCGAGCAACCCGTTCCAGTCGGTCACCGGGGAAACCGTGGGAATGCGCCCGCGGTGGGATTGCTCGGCCGCCTCCTTGAGGATCCGCTTCCAACGGACCCGGCGCTTTTCGGCCTTGACCCGGTCCCATTTCACCACGGTTCGACGGGAGGTGAAGGGCAGGAAAGAGGAGGCGCCCAGTTCCGTTCCCTTTTGCAACACCCACTCCCATTTGTCTCCCTTGGGCAGAGACTGGGCCAGCGTGACCTGAAGACCGGGCTCTCCCGCCGAAGGTTCCCGCCGGAGGATGCGGCAGATCACCTCATTCCCGATTTCCTCCGTCAACTCGCCGAGGTAATCCGTCCCCTCGCCGTCGCAGGCGATCAGTTGATCGCCGGGACGAAAGCGCATGACGCGCCGGATGTGATGCACATCGTCTCCGCGGATGACAAACTGCTCCCCCTGAACCTGATCCGGTGAGATAAAGTACCGCTGCATCCCCGTGCTCCTTCCACAAGCGACCGGACCTGTCGGATCGATTTTCATGCTGAAGGTATATTTTATCACCTTTTGGCCGCCAGCGCCACCCAGTCCCCCTCGCCAATCGTTTCCACCGTCTCCAAACCCGCATCCTCCAGGGCTTTTTGCACGCTTCGAATCTGGTCGGAAACGATTCCCGAGGCGATCAGCCGGCCGCCCGGCCGGAGCACCCGGCAAAGGTCCCGGGCGAGGCGCAGAATGATGGGAGCCAACAGATTGGCCAGAATCAGATCCGCCTCTTCCGTCACCCCTTCAAGCAGGTCCCCCGTCCGGACGGAAACCCGATCCTGCACGCCGTTGAGTCCGGCGTTTTCCCGCGTCTTCCGGACCGCCACCTCATCCAGATCGACGGCCAGCACGGATCCGGCCCCCAGTTTGGCGGCGGCGATGCTCAGAATGCCGCTGCCGCAACCGACATCGATCACCCGATCCCCCGGGCGCAGGTGCTTTTCCAGCAGGCGGAGGCACATTTGCGTGGTGGCATGGGTTCCCGTGCCGAAGGCCATCCCCGGATCCAGGCGGATCACCGTCCCGCTCTGTCCGGGGTCGGCCTTCTCCCACACGGGGCACACGATCAGTCGCTCCGTCACGCGAACGGGCTTATAGTACTTTTTCCAGGCGTGCTCCCAGGACTCCTCCGAGACGATCCGGCAGGACACCTCCGCCGGCCCCGGGTCCAGACCGAAGTCCGGAAGCTTGGCCAGCCGGTCCCGGACGCGTCCCGCAAGCATTCCTTCCGGCGTCGATTCGGGAAAGTAACCCCTCACCACCACGCCCTCTTCCGGATAGTCCCGGGGGTTTAGCCCGGCGATTTCACCGAAGGGACCGTCCCAGGAACGGGTGAGCACTTCCGGATCATCGATCACGGTTCCTCCGGCTCCCAATTCCATGAGGATGGAACTGACCGCCTCCACCGCTTCCGAGCTCGTATGGACGCGAATCTCCAACCAATTCACACCGACACCCCCAAGAAAAACGCGGGCCCCGAAGCCCGCGAAGACAATGGGTGATCTATTTCTCCAGCGGATTTTCGCTTGCGGAAATTCATTCCCCCATAAAGGCCTTCTTCATCTTGTTGAAAAAGGTTTCCTCGGACTGTTCCCGGATGTAATCCCCGCTCAGCCGGCCGAACTCCCGCAACACTTCCTTTTGCTTCTCGCTGAGACGGGTCGGAGTCACCACGCGCACCTTGACGCGCTGGTCTCCTTGGCCGTATCCGCGAAGCCGGGGAACCCCCTTCCCCCGCAGGCGGAACTCCGTTCCGGTCTGCGTTCCGGCCGGAATTTTCAATTTCGCCCGCCCGTCGAGGGTGGGAACCACCACTTCATCGCCAAGGGCGGCCTGCACGAAGGTGATCGGCAGGACACAGACGATGTCGTCCCCTTCCCGTCTGAAGAATTCATGGGGTTTTACGCGAATGTGGATATACAAGTCCCCCGGAGGTCCCCCGTTGATTCCCGGTTCGCCTTCACCGCTGACGCGCAGTTGAGCGCCGTCGTGAATCCCCGGGGGAATTTTGATGTGAATCTTCCTCCTGCGCTTCTGCTTTCCGGATCCCCCGCAGGTGGGGCATTTTTCCCGGATGATCCGCCCCTGACCGCCGCACTGTTGACAGATCCGGCGGTTAACGATGCGTCCGAAGGGCGTGTTTTGCACGGTTTCCGCCTGACCGGTCCCGCGGCAGAGCGGACAGCGCTCCGGTTGGGTGCCGGGTTTGGCACCGTTGCCTCCGCAGGTGGAGCAAGTTTCGGTCCGGGGAATGTAGATGTCCGTTTCTTTGCCGAAAACGGCATCCTTAAACTCCAATTCCATGTGGAATTCCAGGTCGGCGCCCTGCCGGGGGGCGTGGGGATTTCTCCGTCCCCCGCCGAAAAACATGTCGAAGATGTCGCCGAAACTGAAGTCGGCACCCGCTCCGCCAAATCCGCCGAAGCCGCTTCCCGCCCCGGCGGCCTCACCGGGATCCGCATGGCCGAACCGATCATAGTTGGACCTTTTTTGCGGATCGCTGAGGACCTCGTAGGCTTCTTTCACCTCTTTAAATTTTTCCTCGGCGTCCGGCGCCTTGTTCACATCCGGGTGGTATTTGCGGGCCAGCTTCCGATATGCCTTGCGGATCTCTTCGGCGGAAGCGTTCCGACTCACGCCCAGCACTTCGTAATAGTCGCGCTTGCTCACCGGGTCACCTCCTTTTCATGCAGGCCATGGCACTCGGGTCTGATGGAGAGCCGAAGAAAAGGCGCCTCTTCCCCGCACGGCCGGCAAGGGCTTCATGTGGTCCCTCTGCTGATTGAATTATTCACCCGTCATCTTCGGGGTGAACATATGAAAAAGGCAGCCGGAAAGCTTCCCCGGCTTTGTCTCAGGAAAAGGAAAGGTTATTTCTCCTCTTCTTTTTTATCATCCACCACTTCGTATTCGGCATCCACGACGTTATCCTTGTCCTCCTTGGATTGGGCGCCGGCATCCGATCCGGCCGTCTGGGCCTGCTGGGCGGCCTGCTGCTGATACATCTTCACCGCCAATTGCTGAACCGCCTGTTCCAGCTCATCCGAAGCCTTTTTGATTTCCTCGACATCCTTGCCCTCAAGGGCTTTTTTCACCTTCTCCTTGGCTTCGTTCACCTTGTCCTTGTCCGCCTGCTCCACCTTGTCGCCCAGATCCTTAAGGGTTTTGTCGGCGGTAAACATCAGCTGATCCGCCCGGTTGCGCGCCTCCGCCTCTTCTTTCTTTTTGCGGTCCTCTTCGGCGTGTTCCTCGGCTTCCTTGATCATGCGCTGGATCTCTTCCTCGGACAGGCCGCTGGAGGACTGAATGGTGATCGCCTGGCTTTTGCCCGTCGCCTTATCCTTGGCCGACACATTGACGATCCCGTTGGCGTCGATCTTGAAGGTCACCTCGATCTGGGGAACGCCGCGGGGAGCCGGCGGAATGCCGTGCAGCTGGAACCGGCCGAGGGACTTGTTGTCCTTGGCCATCGGCCGCTCGCCCTGCAGGACGTGGATGTCCACCACCGTCTGGTTGTCCGCCGCCGTGGAGAAAATCTGCGTCTTCTCGGTCGGAATGGTGGTGTTCCGTTCGATCAGCTTGGTGAACACCCCGCCGAGGGTTTCAATTCCCAGGGAAAGGGGCGTGACGTCGAGCAGGACCACATCCTTCACTTCGCCGGAGAGCACGCCGGCCTGAATGGCCGCGCCCATGGCCACCACTTCATCGGGGTTGACCCCTTTGCTCGGCTCTTTGCCGATCAGGTTCTTGATCGCTTCCTGAACCGCCGGAATCCGGGTCGAACCGCCGACGAGGATCACCTTGTCGATCTGGCTCGGCTCCAATCCCGCATCCTTCAGGGCCTGACGGGTCGGCTCCATCGTCTTTTCCACCAGGTGGGCCGTCAGTTCGTTGAATTTGGCCCGGGTCAGGGTCACTTCCAGGTGTTTCGGACCGGTCTCGTCGGCCGCGAGGAAAGGAAGGGAGATGGTGGTGCTCAACACGCCGGAAAGGTCCTTTTTCGCCTTCTCCGCCGCGTCCTTGAGCCGCTGCATCGCCATCTTGTCGCCGGTCAGGTCGATGCCGTGTTCTTTTTTGAATTCCTCCACCAGGTAATCGATGATCGCCTGGTCGAAATCGTCCCCTCCCAGCTTATTGTTTCCGCTGGTGGCCTTCACTTCAAACAGGCCGTCCCCGATCTCCAAAATGGACACGTCAAAGGTTCCGCCGCCCAGGTCGAACACCAGGATGGTCTGATCTTCCTCCTTATCCAGTCCGTAGGCGAGGGCGGCAGCGGTGGGCTCGTTGATGATTCGCAGCACTTCCAGGCCGGCGATCCGGCCGGCGTCCTTGGTCGCCTGCCGCTGGCTGTCGTTGAAGTAAGCGGGAACCGTGATCACGGCCTGGGTCACCTTTTCGCCCAGGTACGCCTCTGCGTCCGCCTTCAGCTTCTGCAGGATCATGGCGGAGATTTCCTGGGGCGTATACTCCTTCCCGTCAATTTTCACCTTGTGATTGGTGCCCATGTGCCGCTTGATCGAAATGATCGTCTTCTCCGGGTTGGTGATGGCCTGCCGCTTGGCGGCTTCCCCGACAAGGCGCTCACCGCTTTTCGAAAAACCAACGACGGAGGGAGTGGTGCGCCCCCCCTCCGCATTGGGAATGACGACGGCTTCATCCCCTTCCATGAAAGCGACGCATGAGTTGGTGGTTCCCAAATCGATTCCGACCACTTTGCCCATCGAAGAAATACCCCCTTTTGCCGGAGATGCTGTTTCCGTTTCTTTATCTGTCTTTATTTGGACACTTTCACCATCGTGGGCCGGAGGACGCGGTCCTTGAACCGGTACCCCCGCTGAAGCTCTTCCACCACTGTGCCGGGTTCGTATTCGTCACTCTCCGTCTGCATGACGGCGTTGTGCAAATGGGGATCAAAGGGCTTGCCCACCGCTTCGATCGGGGTCACTCCCGCTTCGGCCAACACATTGAGCAGCTGACGGTAAACCATTTCCACGCCCTGATATAAGGCTTCCCCGTCCCCCGAATTCCGTCCGGCGTCCAAAGCCCGCTCCAGGTTGTCAAGCACCGGCAAGAGCGCCTCCGCCAAGGGAGCCGCCCCGTAGCGGGCCGTATCCTCCAGCTCTTTGCGGGCGCGCCGGCGGTAGTTTTCCAGATCGGCCCGCGCCCGGAGGAACATCTCGTAATGTTCCTCGGACTTTTGCTTCCATTTTTCCACTTCTTTCTCCAGCTGCTCACAGGAATCCCCCCGTTTCGGGGATTCCTCCGCCGCGGCATCAGCGCTTTCCGGATTCGGCTGACGGTCCGCCTGTTCATTCTCAGTCATGGACCGGGAAGTTTCCGCAGCCTCCTCGGATGCCAGCTCATCCTTTCCTCCGTTCACGCCGGTCACCTCCTACTCGGTCAACTCGGGCAGATCCCGCATCTTAACAATGGTATGAATCCGAAGGATTGCAGTGCTCACTTCGCCTGCCGCCTGAAGGGCGTGATACTTGACGGGCACCGGATCGACAACGCCCATTTCGATCATGTCGGCCACATTTCCCCGATCACAATCGATCCCGAGGGAATCGGACTGCCGCTTCAACTGGAGCGCCTTCACGGCCTCCACCTTTTCGAGGGGATTGAAACCGGCATTCGCCACCACTTGAGCCATCGGGCGGTGCAGAGCCTCGGCCACGGCGGCCACTCCGAACCGTTCCATGCCCTGGACCGAATCGCGGTATTTTTCCACTTCCCGGGCCAGCGCCAGTTCGGCGGCGCCGCCTCCGGGAAGAAAACCGCCGCGGACGGCAGCCTGCACGGCGGAAGCGGCATCCTTGCAGATGCGTTCCCGCTCTCCCACCACTTCCTCGGTGGAAGCGCCCACCAGAATGGTGGCAAAGGGCTTGCCTCGACCGCCGCTCACCCGGATCCGCTGATAGGGCTCGTGGTCCTCCACTTCTTCGCAGTGCCCGATCGCCGCCTCCAACTCCTCCGGCGTTTTCCGCAGAGCGGAACGCTTGACGATCCGGGCGCCGGTGTGCTCCGCCACCTTGACGAGATCCCGGTGGTGGACCCGCTGGATCACCATCACCCCGGCATCGGCCAACATCTCTTCCGCCACCGGGTCGACGCCGCGATCGACAACGATCAATCCGATGTCCATCTGTATCAACTTTTCAATGACTTGAAGGAACTCGTCCTTCAACTCCATCTGCCGCGCAAAGCCGGCCTCCGTGGCGAGCGCTTCCTCGTCCACCGGCTCCGGCTCCAGGGCGTCCCCCACCGCAAGCACGCGGACATCATGCTTGTACGCCGGCATCTGCAGGTTCATCCGCCCTTTGTTGATCAGGATTCCCGCGAACACTTCGCTTTCAGCCCGCGGATGGGCCACCACGCAGTCGCAGAGTTTGAAGTTCTTCTCCATCAGCTTTTCCCGGCCGACCATCTGTGCCGCTTCAATGACCAATTCCGAGATGTCCTCGTTTTCCCGGCCGGCGGTGAAAGCAATCCGCTGGAGCCATTCGTCATCCAGCTCCCAGATGGGACGGGCGATCTCCTGCATTTTCTGCAGGGCGAAACGGACGCCTTTGCCGATTCCGGCGATCACTTTCGCCACCGGCACACCCCGGAAAACCTGCTTGGCCCCTTCCTCCACCAATGCGGCCGCAAGCAGGGTGGCCGTCGTCGTCCCGTCCCCCATCTCTTCCTGCTGGGCTTTGGCCACGTTGACCAGCATGCGGGCGGCGGGATGCTTCACTTCCATGCGGTCCAGAATGGTGACGCCGTCGTTGGTGACGATCACTTCCCCCCGGTTGTCCACCAGCATGGTGTCAAGTCCCTTGGGGCCAAGCGTTCCCTCCACCGCTGAGGCAATGGCCCGAACAGCACTGGTGTTGGTTTGGAGGGCGCTCAGGCGGGAATCTCCCTTGTCGGATCCGGTGAATTCCTTTTGACGCTCCATGGATGCGGCTCCTCTCTATTGTGACATAGGGATAGGGGGCTCCTTCGAACCCCCGATCCAATATCCGTTCAATCCCCACCAATGCCGGAACGGGCCTACCCGAACAACCGGCGCAGATGGTCGGAGAAGTCTATGGCCAACATTTCAAGAAGACTGATCACCCTTTTGTAGTTCATCCGGGTAGGTCCCAATACGCTGATGGTTCCGACGGATCGTCCGTTGACCGTGTAGGATGCCGAAACGATGCTGCAGTTGTCGACCGCCTCACAGCGGTTCTCCTTCCCGATCCGAACCTGGACCCCGCTGTCCGTCGACCCGAACAGCTGGAGGACCACGTCGGTCTGATCAAAAAGGTCGAACAGCCGTTTCACTTTCTCCACGTCGCGAAATTCCGGCTGATTGAGAATGTTGGTCGTACCGCTGAAATAGATGCGTTCTTCCTGCTCCCGCTGGAGCATCTCGTCGATCATGTCCATGAGGTATTCGTACTGATCCACATACCGCGACAGCTCATCCATCAGCTCCCGATGAACCGTCTGCTTCAGCTGAACGAGAGGAAGTCCCTTCAGCCGGTGGTTCAGCAGGTTGACCAGTTTCTCGATCGAAGAGAGGGAAATCCCCTCCGGTATGGTAAACCTCCTCTTTTCCACGTGGCCCGCGTCGGTGACGACGACCACGACCGCATTTTTTTCCGACAGCGGCACCACTTGCAGATGGCGCAACTTATCCTCGTTCACCTTGGGTCCGAGAATGACGGTGGTATATTGAGTCAGTTTGGATAATATCGAAGCCGTTTCCTGAAACACCTGCTCCAATTCGTCCATCTGAAGGGTGAAAAGGCGCTTGAGCATCCGAATGTCCGACGTCCGCGGTCGAAAAGGCGGAAGGAGATGATCCACATAATAACGGTAGCCTTTGTGGGAAGGAATACGGCCGGCAGATGTGTGCGGCTGTTCCAGATAACCCATCTCCTCCAGGTCGGCCATCTCGTTGCGGATCGTGGCGGCGCTGTAACCCACCCCTTTCCGCTTCGAAACCGTCCTCGAACCGACGGGTTCCGCGGTCAGAATGTAATCATCCACGACGGCCTGGAGGATTTTTTCCTGCCGCTCGGTCAACATCTGCCCCACCTCCTTGTTAGCACTCCAAGCCCTCGAGTGCTAAAAATACACAATTTAAAAGTACCAGAAGGAAAAGGCGATGTCAATCTTATCCGCAGGCTTGTTCCGCCTCTCCCACAAAGGCGGCGAACACCTCGTTTCCGAAGAGAAGACCCCGTTCGGTGAGGGCCAGGCGCCCGTCCCTTTCCGTCAGAAGCCCCCTTTCAAACAGGGACGTCAGCACCTTGCCGAAAATCTCCTCCACCCTTCGTCCAAACCGCCTGTGGAAACGGGAAGGGTCCACCCCCTGAAGCAGCCGGAGCCCGAGGATCATCTCGTTCTCCATCGCCTCCGCCTTAGGCACCGGGTTCCGTTCCGCCACCGGAAGGCGCCCGTCCCGGCAGCGCCGGATGTATTCGCGGATGCCGCGCACATTGGCGTGGCGCCACCCGTCCACGTAGCCGTGGGCTCCCGCCCCCAGCCCGTAGTATTCCTCGTTCAGCCAGTAGGTGCGGTTGTGGCGGCTTTCCCGGCCGGGGAGGGCGAAATTGCTGATTTCGTAGTGGACAAACCCCGCTTCGGCCAGGCGGCGCCGCGTCAACTGATACATGGCCAGTTCGTCGTCCTCGGAGGGAAGGGGCAGCCGGCCACGCTCATACAGCAGGTGAAAAAGCGTGTTCTCTTCCACCTTGAGGCTGTAGACGGACAAATGATCCGGCTTCAGGGCGAGGGCCTGCTCCAGGGACCTTTCCATGTCCTCCACCCGCTGGTCCGGCAGCCCGAAGATCAGGTCGAAGGAGAGATTGTCGAACCCGGCGGCTCTGGCCTGCTCCACGCTGCGAAACACATCCTCCACCGTGTGAATCCGACCGATCCGCACGAGCAAATCCGGCCGAAAGGTCTGCACGCCGAGGCTGAGCCGGTTCACCCCGCCCTCCCGCATGACGCGCAACAGATCGGGCCCCGTCGTGCCGGGATTGGCTTCCGCCGTGAACTCCAGATCGCCGGACCACTCCGGAAAGAAGCGCCGGACCGCCGAAAGCAGCCTCTCCATCTGGGACGGTGTCAGCACCGTCGGGGTTCCCCCGCCCAGAAAGACGGATCGGATTCGTCCGGGGGGAACCTTCCGCACCCACATCTCCATCTCCTTTTCCAGCGCCGACAGGTATTCGTCCACCGGCTGCCCCTTCACCACGTAGGCGGTGAAGTCGCAGTAATGGCATTTGTTGGTGCAAAAGGGGATGTGAATATAGACCGCTTCAGGGGGCATCGGCTCCCTTCCTTCCCTCCTTCTGCCACCGGGGCATGCCTCATTTCTTGCCGGAGTCGTCCAGCTTCAACACCGCCATGAAGGCTTCCTGGGGCACCTCCACGCTGCCGACGGCCTTCATCCGTTTCTTTCCTTCCTTTTGTTTCTCCAACAGCTTCCGCTTCCGGCTGACATCTCCGCCGTAACATTTGGCCAGGACGTTTTTCCGCATCGCCTTGATCGTCTCCCGGGCGATCACCCGGTTGCCGATGGCCGCCTGAACGGGCACCTCGAACATTTGACGGGGAATCAGCTCCTTCAGCCGCTCCACCAGCTGTCGGCCCCGATGATACGCCTTGTCCCGGTGGACGATGAAGGAGAGGGCGTCCACCGGCTCCCCGTTCAGCAGGATATCCATCTTGACCAGTTGGGAAGCCCTGTATCCGATCAGCTCGTAATCGAGGGAAGCGTAACCGCGCGTCCCGGATTTGAGCTGGTCGAAGAAATCGTAGATGATCTCCGACAGGGGCAGCTCGTATACGAGATTGACGCGGTTGGTGTCCAGATATTGCATGTCGACATACTCCCCCCGTTTGGACTGGCACAGCTCCATCACGGCCCCCACGTAATCGTTCGGCACCATGATGGAAGCCCGGACATACGGCTCCTCGATGTGATCGATCTTCTGCTGGGGGGGCATGTGGGTGGGATTGTCGATCTCCTTCACTTCCCCGTTGGTCAGGTATACCTTGTAAACCACGCTGGGCGCGGTGGTGATCAGCGGAATGTTGAATTCCCGCTCGATTCTCTCCTGGATGATCTCCATGTGCAACAGGCCCAAAAAACCGCAGCGAAAACCGAAACCCAGGGCGGTGGAAGTTTCCGGTTCATAGTGGAGGGAGGCATCGTTCAGCTCCAGCTTTTCCAGGGCCTCCTTCAAATCGTCGTAATCCGACGAGTCCACCGGATACATGCCGCAGTACACCATGGGATTCACCCGCCGGTAACCCGGCAGGGGCTCCCCGGCGGGCCGCTGGGCGTCGGTGATCGTGTCCCCCACCCGGGTATCCTTCACGTTTTTGATCCCGGCCACGACAAATCCCACCTCGCCGGCGGACAACGCATCCATCACGACGGGCCGGGGGGTGAAGGAGCCCACCTCCGTCACTTCGAAGGTTTTCCCGGTGGACATCATCCGGATCTTCATCCCTTTCTTGATGGTGCCGTCCACCACCCGGATATAGGTGATCACACCACGGTAGGAATCGTAGACCGAATCAAAGATGAGCGCCCGGAGCGGCGCCTCGGGATCGCCGGAAGGAGGAGGCACGTCCCGGACGATTCGCTCCAAAATCTCCTCCACGCCGATGCCTTCCTTGGCCGATGCCAGCACCGCATCGCCAGCGTCCAGCCCGATGACCTCCTCGATTTCCCGCTTGACCCGGTCCGGATCGGCGCTGGGCAGATCGATCTTGTTGATCACCGGGATGATTTCCAGGTTGTTCTCCAGCGCGAGATAAACGTTGGCCAGGGTCTGGGCCTCCACCCCCTGGGCGGCGTCCACCACCAGGAGGGCGCCTTCGCATGCGGCCAAGCTGCGGGAAACCTCGTAGGTGAAATCCACGTGTCCGGGGGTGTCGATCAGGTTCAGGATATACTCCTTCCCGTCCTTCGCCCGGTATTTGAGGCGGACCGACTGCAGCTTGATGGTGATTCCCCGCTCCCGTTCCAAATCCATCTGGTCGAGGAACTGGTCAACCCGCTCCCTCTCCGACAGGGCCCCGGTATGCTCCAGGATCCGGTCGGCCAAAGTGGATTTGCCGTGGTCGATGTGTGCGATAATGGAAAAATTGCGAATCAATTGCTGCCGTTTCCGAACGTCCATATCCTTCCCTGGTTCAAAAAATCCGCTTGAGCCGTGCTCCAAGCAGACCGGTCTTTCGACCAGGCCTTCGCCTCCTTTCGGATATGGGATATGGAACCGCGGCCCGAAAACCCAACCGGGCAGGACCGGAAGCATCCCGGCCTCGCTCGCCCGGCCCGGCGGGAACCGCCTTCCCCAGGAGGCGCCGTCATCCCCGCGGTTTCGACTCCGCCGACTTCCGCCCCGTCCGTTCCATTCTCACGATCCGGCTTCCCGAGGAAGGCGCCGCCCCGCAGGCCCGGCCCTTCCATCGAAGAACCCTTCCCATCCGGGCTGTCCTCTTTCCCGCTCACCGGGGGGTTCCCGCCGGCCGCGCCTCATGCCGCGCGCCGCCAAAGGAGTGCCGCGGGGGATCGAAACCTTCCTTATTTATTTTCAGGGGGCGCCTCCCCCTTTGCGCCTCGATGGGACCCTGCTGTTTTATATCATACCGGATCCTCCGGCGTTGGCACATATAAATATTATAGCTGTTTCAAACCGCCTGCACACGGACAAAATCGACGGCGGGAAAAACGCATTAATTTAGTATATCGGATCCGGCGCAGCCCTTCAATAAGAAGGGGCACAGGCCACAGGCGGGCTCTTAGACCCAATTTTTTGACCTTCCGCTTCGATGTCGGTTTTTCCAGCCGCGAAGGATGCAGAACGAAAAGCGCCCGCTTTCGGGGATCTCCTCCCGAAAAAGGGATCCCGTGAAACCCGGAAAGGGGGCTACTTTTGTCCCAAGCTTTTCGAAAATCGGAATCCGGTGATCTCATACCCCGCCCGCTTGTAAAACCGGTGCGCTTCGCGCCGTTCGGGACGATTGCCGCTGGTCAGATAAATTTGAGCGGCCCCCGCTTGTTCGGCCCATGTTTCCGCTTGTCCCAAAAGGGCCCTTCCGATCCCCCTCCCCCTGTACCGCGGATCGGTGACCAGCGCGGCGATTTGAACGGCGATGTGATCGCTTTCGTAAAGGATCACCCGGCGCGCCCCGACCAGACCGACAACCCTCCCTTGATATTCGGCCACCCAGGTGCGATACCCGGGATCGGAACAGATGCGCTCCATCCGGCGGATCATGGACCCGGCGGAAGCCGGATAGCCCAAGTGCGCCATCAGTTCGGCCGCCGCCTCGACATCCTGCAAAGTGAATTCCCGAACCGTCAGCATGCTTCTTCACCCACCTCCGCAGGCAGTAAGATCGTGCGTGGTGTATCCCTGAAGAAGTTTTTACGATTGAAACAGGCTGTTTCCCTGTGTTGCGCTCCGATCTTCCGCAGTTTCCGCCGCATCGCCGGGAGAACAAAGGGGAACCGCCCGGAGCCTGCGCCGCACCCCGGGCGGAACCCCCTTCAACAAGCCGGATGCGTGTCACAACGCCGCCGAAAGGCGCCAAACGCCGACTACCCCTTCCTTCGCGGCACGATGTTTCCCAGGTAAAGCCTGCCGTTTTCCACCTTCGTCTCGTACCTGTCCAGAGGAGCCGCCGGCGGCGTGCCGGGGATGTTCACCCCGTTCTCGTCGTACCGGCCGCCGTGGCACGGACAGTAAAACTCGTTTTTGTAGCGGGGGTTCCCCTGCCACTTCACCGTGCAATTCAGGTGCTTGCAGACCGGTGAAAGGGCGAGGATCTCGCCGGTGGCGCTCCTCCGAACCCAGGCGGTCCTTTCCACTCCCTTTTCGGGATGGTGCCAGCCGTCCTTCCTCTTGACGAAAAACCGGACCAATTTATAGGTTTCATCGAATTGATCGACGGGACCGACGTCGACGAAGGACGCCCTCTCCTCCTCCCGCTTCAGGGAGGGATCGGCGGAAAAACGGACCATCGGATACAAGGCGACGGATGCGAGAAACGCCCCCGTTCCTCCCAGAGTGAAAGTGAGAAACCGGCGGCGGGAGATCCCTTCGCCGCGCCCCTTCTCCTTGCCACCCACGAGTCTCAAGCCTCCCTTGACCGAGAAACATCCGGGTCGCCATCCCGGCATCCAAACAAGAAAGGACAAATCTTTCGTCTTCCATTCAGAGCACGCAAACTCCCTCCTTCCAGCTCCGGTGATCTTCGCCCCTGCCCCTTTGATTCCCGCAATCGGCTTGGGGAATGTTTACAATAATGAGAACTTTTGAATCAGGTGCTCTTTCCGTCAAGGTGAAGGCGCAATGCAAAAAACAAAACCCGGCGGAAAAACCGCCGGGCATCGAAACCCACGCTTCAGCCCTTCACCTGTTCCTTCAGCAGGGAAACCAGCCCCTCTTCGGTCAAGCGGGCACCGATGTAGAAGGGACCGAACTCCCCGAACCGGGCACTGACTTCATCAAACCGCATTTCCGTAACGATCTTTTTGAAATGAAGGGGATCGTCGGCAAAGAGGGAAACCCCCCACTCCCAATCGTCCAGGCCGATGGAACCGGTGACGATCTGACGCACCTTTCCCGCATAGGAACGGCCGATCATCCCGTGGCTTTTCATCATTTTCCGCCGCTCCTCCATCGGGAGCATGTACCAGTTGTCGCTCAGGTTCCGGCGCTTGTTCATGGGATAGAAGCAGACATATTTCGCCTTCGGCATGCTCGGCTGAAGCCGCTCCCGGAAAGCGGGATCGCTCATGGGATCGGTCCCCGGGGGAACGGTATACGCGCTGAGTTCGACGACCGAGATGAAGGAAGTGGGGGCGGACGTCACATCGGCAAAGGCCGTTTTGTCAAACCGCCACTTCACCTCGTTCAGCGCCTCGAGGGTGGGGCGAAAATGGATGAACAAAAGATCCGCCTTGTGGCCGAGGACGGCATATTGGCCGAAGCTGCCGCCGCGGCTCTCCTCGACCGACGCGAATTCCCGGAGGACTTCCACCAGCTCCCGGATCGCTTCGTCCCTTTTCTCGGGGGAAAGGGATTTCCACCGGGTCCAATCGATCTTGCGAAAATCGTGATAGGCATACCAGCCCTCGTAGGTTTTCACCGCTTCGCTCATGGTCTCACATCCTCTGAGGGGTGATCAACCGGATAGGGGTTGCGCCGACACCCGGCGCAACCCCGTCCTTGACCATTTTACCAGTTTTCCCGAGGGGTTTGAAGGAAAAACGCTTCCTTCATCATCCTGTCAAAATCTCATTGATCGGCCAGCCAGGCGGCCAGATTCTTGGCATCCTCCCCGCTGATCAAGCCGCCGGGCATTTGTCCTCTTCCGTTCTCGATCACATTGAGGATTTCATCCTCGCTCAGTCCCGTTCCCTTCAGGGCCGGACCGACGCCCCCCTCCAGATTCTGCCCGTGACACCCGACACAGGACTGCTGGTAGGCGGCTTTTGCTTTTTCCTGGTCATAGGCGACATTTTCCGCGGCTTTGTCCTGCGACTCGCTTCCGGAGTCCGCCGGCTGTTCCGCAGGTTGTTGGGATCCGGAATCCGCGGTTCCGGAATTGTCGGACTGGGAACCGCACCCCACCATGAACAACAGAGCCAGACAACCGAGCATTGCCGCTGCCTTTTGCATGATCCTCCGATTCCTCAACTCCATCCCTCCAGTTTGAATTTCGGACAGACCCGGATCAATAGGGTTGGAACGGCGGAGATCCGGGCGGCGCATACTGGATCAGGTGGGCGATGGGAATGGTGTAGGCGACCAGAATCAGGCAGATCGCCACCGTCACCCACAGCGGCCAGCGTTCCAGTATCGCCGGAGTGGAAGCCGCCTCTTCCGCCACCTCGCCGATGGGATAGTCGACGCCTTCCTCGGTGCGGGGCGCGAAGAAAGCGAGGCGGATCACGATCCACACCATAAGCATAGCAGAGATGAACAGGAATACGCCACCGATCGCCATCACCTGTTGATAGGTGAGCCAGCCGAGGGCGATCGGATCATCACCGTAGGTGGTGAAGGCGGTACGGCGCGGGGTGCCCAACAGGCCGGCCGCGTGCATCGCACCGGACATGATCAACATGCCGAGGGCCCAAAGCCCCGTCTGCACCAATCCCAGCTTGTTGAGTCCGGCAGTCAGCTTTCGGCCCGTCAAGGCGGGAATCAGCCAGTAGCTGACCCCGAAGAAGGTCAGGATCACAACCGTTCCGACCGTCAGGTGGAAGTGTCCCACCACCCACAGGGTGTTGTGAACCACCTGGTTGAGCTGATAACTGGTGTTGACGAGTCCTCCCGCTCCGCCGGGGATGAAACTCAGCATCCCGACAAGGGGAGCGACGAAGCGGACGTCCTTCCAGGGAAGCATGCGGATCCATCCGAAAAGCCCCTTGGCGCCGCGGGCCCGTCCGGCGCTTTCAAAGGTGGCCAGGACGGCAAAGGCGGTCATCAGCGACGGAATCGCCACCGAGAAGGTGAGGGCCACCTGGAGGAATTTCCACCCCGACGCGATTCCCGGCTCGGTCAACTGATGGTGGAAACCGACGGGCGTCGACAGGAGAAGGAACATGATGAAGGCAAGCCGGGCCAGGGCATCGCTGAAGATTTTCCCGCCGATGATTTTGGGAATGTTGACGTACCACACGATGTAGGCCGGCATCAGCCAGAAATAAACCAAGGGATGGCCGAAGTACCAGAACAGCGTGCGGCTCAGCACCACATTGATCGTGTCCACCCAGCCGAAGGACCAGGGGATGAGCTGCAACAGCACCTCGAGGGCCACGCCGAGGGTGGCGATCAGCCAGAGGCCCATGGTGGCCACGGCCATAAAGGCGAACAGCGGCGACAGTTTCCCCTTGTGTTCCTTCTTCCACCAGCGGTATTGGGCAAAGACGGCCCAGGCGCCGATCCAGCTGCCCACCACCACCAGGGCGAGACCGATGTAGAAGAAGGGAGACGCTTTCATCGGCGCGTAAAAGGTGTACAAAACGGTGGCCTTATTGGCGATGATGAGGAATGCCGCGATGGCGGTTCCCACCGTCATCAGCCAGAACCCGATCCAGCCCAGGCGGCGGCTGAATTCCGTCAGCGTTCCGCCGCAGGTGCGGACAAGTCCCGAGTACAAATAGCCTACGATGAAGAAGGTGGTAAACACCAGGGCCATCAAAACGCCGTGGGCGGTCAACAGTTGATAATAATTCACCGGCCCCAGATCGATGACGCCGCCCCGGACCAGTCCCTGAAGCAGTCCGGCGATGGCGCCGAGAAAGATGGCGGTGAAGGCGACGGCCATATGCGCGAGAATCAATCGGGAATCCTTCGGTTGAAATCGAAATCCCGCCGCTCCCGATTGTGCCTTTTCCATGGGAAACGCACTCCTTTTCTCAGAGTTTCATCATTTGACGACAACTTTTCCTGCCATCACCTGATGGCCCGTGCCGCAGTACTCGTTGCAGACGATCAGGTATTCCCCGGGATGATTGAAGGTGTAGGTCGCCCGGTTGATATGTCCGGGGATCACCATCATGTTGACGTTGGTCCCCGCAATCTCAAAACCGTGTACCACATCGGGCGAAGTGATTTGGAAATGAACGGTGGATCCCACCGGAATCTCCATCGTTCCGGGTTGAAAGGTGAACATCCGCGCCACCATGACGGCCTTGTATTCCTTCGGACCCACCTGTGTCAGGGAAGGCTTGTTGAAGGGCGCCTCCTGGGTGACCGTCTTCGGATCCACCGTGACCAAGCTGCCCGGCGGATGGGCGTCCGTGGCAAAGGCCTGCACACCGACAACAGAAAGAAATATGACAAGGGTGGCTCCGCCGATGATCAGCCAGATCCGTTCATACCGGTGAAGGTGCATCCTTCATCCTCCTTCTCAATTTCGGCTCAGGAAAAGAAAAAAGATTGAAAACCACGTGACCAGAATGAATCCGCCGATGAACAACACACCGGTCAGCGTGCCCTTCAGGGAGGGCTCCTTTTCCGGGGAGTCTTTGCGATCCGGTTCCCGCCGATCGACTTGCGCTTCCATCGCTTCCACCTCCACGTGTTTCTGTCATTAAACATACCACCGGCCCTTTTCCGAAAGTGTGATCTTTTTCACAAACAGATCCGCTTTCACCGAAACTTCATAATTTGGACCTCGAAGGTCCCAATATGCCCTTGTGCAAGGAATTTCGCGGCCAAACGGCGGACCCCGGCGCGCTCCTTCAGGCCCCGACCGGTCCGGATTGTGACAATTATCACACCCTTCGCCCCAAATCACCGCTATGATCAATATTAAGTCGGAATGATCTCGGTTCGGAGGGATACAACATGTTGGCCGTTTCTCATCTGCTTACGGATGTTTCTTCTTATGGCGACTCGCTTCGCTACACCCGCCGCTCCGTCGGCCACCGCTCGGGCACGCACAAGGGAGCCGGACCCGTGGTCGTCTGGAATGTCACCCGCACCTGCAACCTCCGCTGCGTCCACTGCTACTCGCAATCGGAAAACAAAAAATACGCCGGGGAACTCTCCACCGAAGAGGCGATGCGGGTCATCGACGACCTCGCGGAGGCCCGCGTGCCGGTCATTCTGTTCTCGGGGGGTGAGCCCTTTGCCCGGCCCGATCTTCTGGATCTGGCCCGTTATGCCGTCTCCAAGGGAATCCGCGTCACCCTTTCCACCAACGGCACCCTGATCACCGAAGAGGTGGCCCGCCGGATCCGCGAAATCGGAGTCGGCTACGTGGGCATCAGCCTCGACGGCGTGGGCGAAATTCACGACCGGTTCCGCGGCAAAAAGGGAGCCTTCGACGGAGCCCTGCGGGGCATCCGGAATTGTCTGCGTCAAGGTCAGAAAGTGGGCTTGCGCTTTACGATCAACCGGCACAACGCAGACCAGGTTCCCGCCATTTTCGACCTGATGGAAAAGGAAGGAATCCAGCGGGCCTGTTTTTATCACCTCGTCTATTCGGGCCGCGCCAGCGTCCAATACGACGTCTCCCACGAAGAAACGCGCCGGATCCTGGACTTCATCTTTGACAAGGTGGAAGATTTCGCGCGGAGGGGAATCGTCAAGGAGATTCTCACCGTGGACAATCACACCAACGCGCCCTATCTCTATCTCCGCGTCAAACGGAAAAATCCCGAAAAAGCGGAAATCGTCCTGGAAAAACTGCGCAACAACGGCGGCAACCGCTCGGGAATCGCCATCGCCAACATCGATCCTTTAGGCAACGTGCATCCCGACCAGTTCACGCAGTCGATCACCCTGGGCAATGTGCGCGAGCGCCCCTTTTCCGAGATTTGGAACGATGAAACCCACCCCGTCCTCACCGCCCTGCGGGACCGCAAACCGCTCCTGAAAGGGCGCTGCTCCCGGTGCCGTTTTTTGGATATCTGCAACGGCAATTTGCGGGCCCGCGCCCTGGCCGTCCACCGCGATCTGTGGGCGGAAGATCCCGCCTGTTACTTGACCGACGAGGAAATTTCCTGAAAACCTCCGAAAAAAGATCGGCCGTCCGGAGTTTTCTCTGAGACGGCCGATCCCCTTTTCGGGGCATGGCGATGCCACACATTTTTAACAAAATCTTTCCATAATCGTTCTATTTTTCGATGCCGCGTCCCCTTGGATTCTTTACAATAGTAAGTGAAGGACTGAACGTTCCCATCCGAAAAGGGGGATGGATCATGGCGACAACCTGCTGCAATATCCGTTCCGACCGGCTGACCCGCTTCTTGTCGCCGGATCAGCTCCAGCGCCTCAAGGATCACATGGTGTGGAAAAAAGTTCAGGCCGGTTCTCCGATCTTCCAAGCCGAGGATCCGGCGGAGTTTCTTTATTACATCGAACAGGGATGCGTCAAAACGATGAAGACCACCTCCGACGGGCAGGAAATCACCTTTGGCCTCAAGGGCGGCGGCGACCTGATCGGACTGGTCGATCTCCTGTCCGACTCCGTCCAAACCTACGGGCACAACGCCGTCGCCTTTACGGACACCCTGTTGGGGGTCATCCACAAAAACGATCTGGACGCCCTATTGGTGCAGTACCCCTCCCTGTCCTTCGCCTTTATGCAATGGATGGCCCTGGAACAGCGGATCATGCAAACCATCCTCCGCGACATCGTCCTCTACGGAAAACCCGGCGCCCTCTGCTCCATTCTGATCCGGCTCGCCAACAGCTACGGACAACCCACCGACCGCGGCATCCGCATTTCCCTCCGCCTCACCAACCAGGAACTGGCCCACCTGATCGGCGCAACCCGCGAAAGCGTCAACCGCGTTTTGTGCCGGCTGAAATCCGAGCGCGTCATTTCCCTCGATCACGGACATTTGGTGATCCACGACCTGGAGCGGTTGAGAAATGAAGCCCGTTGTGAAGAGTGCCCCCTTGAAGTCTGCGTGATATGAACGGACGGTGTGAAATGGCCCTTCTCCTCACCCAAAAAAAGCCCGCCCCAAACGCAGCGCGGCCGGGGGATTTCACCCCCGGCCGCCGCGTGAGCCCGGCGGTCACTTGCCCGGCTCCAGCCAACCGACCACCATTTCCAGGGCCTTTCGCGTCCCGAGACGTATCCCGTGACCCACCTGGTTGCCCACCTGACCGAGCAGATTTTTCCCCGATGCGGCAGCCTCCCGGATCTCTTCCTTCACCTGCTTTGCTTCCGGGGAAGCGGCGGGGGTTTCGGCATCATACACCTGCCCCAGCACGGCGATTTCCACGCGCCCGTTTTCCGGGGTGATGTGAATCGCCCGGGGAGCTCCCTGCGTCCCCTCCATCTTCTGGATGTTGCGCTCCGCAGAGTCGATCCCCAGAAAGATTCCCACAAGCAGCATCATCGTCAATGCGGTCACTTGCAGAAAAAGACGCACTTTTTCCCACCTGCCTCAAAAAACTGCCATTCCGGGGAAGTCAGGGATTCCGGGGCCTGGCATCGACGGGCGTCGCCTCAAAATGGATCTCGGCGATGGCCCTGGCCAGGGCTTCCGCCGACCTGTACGCCTCCTCGAAGGTGTTGTCCACCCCGCCGATCTCAACCAAAAGGCTTCGCGGGGAAAGGGATTGGTTGTACTCTCCGTTTCCCTGGGCCCGGCTCTTGCGGAACACCCCTTTGGACAATCCCGGATACAGTTCTTCCAGTTTGTTGTGCACCTCGCGGGCAAATTTTTCGTTTTCCTCCCAGTTGTCGTTGGCGGTGCCGACCACAAAGGCGATCGTCGCATAGGGCTTTCCGTTGATGTGGCGAGTGGTTTTGTTCCTCCGCTTGGAGTCCCGGTGCACATCGATGAAATACTCCAAATCGGCGTTTTGCTTCATGGCCTCGACCACCGTTTTCCGCGACGCCTGATAGAGGCGGTTCCACTTCGCCTGAAACGGCTTCGTGTACACCTCGGCGCCGATGCCCATCTTCTCCAGCTCTTCGCCCAGCCGTTTGCCGACCATCACGATGTTTTTTCGGTTGTCATAGGCCCGCTCGGGGGAGTTGACTCCCGAAAGTTCCGGCAAATAGGACTCGGTGGAGTGGGTGTGATAGATGAACACCCGCTTGGTCTTCGCAATGTCCCCTCCGCCGGCCGGTTTCTCCTCCTTCGCATCCCCCGGCTCCTTCACATCCTCCGGCTTCGCCGGCTTGCGATCCTGGGTCAGTTGTTCTTCCAGGTCGGGAGGGGGGGCGGACTCCACCGGGATATCCGTGTAATCCACCCCTTGCCCGGCGACGACGATTTCCGTGTCAAAGAGGGCGAAACCGGGCAACTCGCGGCCGAGAAAAGTCCGGGGATCCCGGGGGTCGACGCTCGTCGCCAGCTCAAAGGTCAACCGGGACACCACGCCGTCCTTTTGCGGAATCGAAACGCTGCTTTTCAAATAGGGAATCTCCCGGGCCAAAACGCCCACCATCGTCTCGGCGGACAACCCGGCGGTGAATCGGCCGATATCCGATGAACGGGAGCTCACCTTCGCCCGCATCATGGCGAAAAATCCGGTGAAAATGAAGATGATCGCCGTGCCCAGGAGAAGGAACACGAACATCTGCCGAACGCGGGGACCCGACATGTTCACTGCGGCAAACCGGTGCCGAACGCGGTACATCCCTCTCCCCCTCCCCGTGAGCTTGTCTCATCACAGGTATATGTGAGGAGAGAGAATGATAGAACGAAAGCCCGGATTTTTCCCCGCTTTCCGCCGGCTCACACCGCCGAATCCTTTCACCCGGCGGTGTGAGCCGATACGTTTTCTATGGTCACCGCCTCATGCAGGGCGCAATTGAGACCATCGGCCACGACTTTGCCGATGTCCGCCACGAAGGCGTCCACCTCCTTGGGAGTGACGATCAGGTTCTGTCCCAGAGGGGTCAACACCTCGTGGATCAACTGCCGCTTCTCTTCGGGGGAGAGCCCTCCGATCAAACCGAGGAACCGGCTCCTCATCTCCTGCGTGATCTCTTGCTCCTCCAACTCGCGCAAATCCGGGAGATTGACGGGATCCAACGGATGGCCGGACTTCTCCTTTCCCATCTCCCGCTTCAAATAGGCCAACGCCAGATTGAGGGTGTCGTGGACGATGGTGACCGCATCGACCACCGTGGGAACGCCCACGGCGATCACCGGAACCCCCAGGGTTTCCTTCGTCAGCGCCTTTCTTCGATTGCCCACCCCCGATCCGGGATTGATTCCGGAATCCGCCACCTGGATGGTGGTGTTCACCCGGGTCAACGAACGGGAAGCCAGGGAATCGATGGCGATGACCAGGTCGGGCCGGGTCTTTTCCACGATTCCGTGGACAATCTCACTTGTCTCGATCCCGGTGATCCCCAGCACCCCCGGGGAGACGGCGCTGACCGGGCGATACCCTTCCTCCACCTGCTCCGGCATCAGCTCGAACAGGTGGCGGGTCACCATGATATGTTTGACGACGAAGGGGCCCAGAGCGTCGGCCGTCACATTCCAGTTTCCCAGGCCGACAATCAGCACTTTGGCGTCGTCGGAGACGCCCGTCTCCTTCAGAAAGCGGCCGAACTCCTCGGCGAAACGGACGGCCACCCGGTGTTGCAATTTGGAGTCCTTGCTTCGGAGGCCGGGGACTTCCAGGGTCAAATAGGTCCCCGGCTTCTTTCCCAGCTCGCGGGAACCCTCATCGTTTTCCACCCAGATCCAGCTGACGCGGATGCCGCGGTCCTCGTCCTCCTCAATGCGCACGCCGGGAACGGCGCTTCCGTCGGTCCGCTTCTCGCGGGCCAGATCGTGCGCCTCCCGGGCCAGGTCCGTCCTCACCTGGAAAGGAGCCGCGTGGACTTCCTTTTTCTCCGCGAATCGCTTTCCGTCCTCCCACTTCATCCCCGACTTCATCCCCTTTTATTTCCGATTATTCCCCATTGTTGCCTTTCCGCGGGACAGTTTATTCCTGTTTCTTGCTTTTTCACGGCCTCCGTGCTAAAATCATGAATGTTGCTCAACCAGGACGCACCTGATCGATCCGGGAGGTGAAACAATGCCCAACATCAAATCGGCGATCAAGCGGGCCAAGACGAATGAAAAGCGTCGCCGCCTCCGGGCTGCCCAAAAATCCGCCCTGAAAACGGCGATAAAGAAATACCTGGCAGCCGTTGAACAGCAGGACAAGGAAAAAGCGCTTCCCCTGCTCCGCGAAGCGACCAAAAAGCTGGACAAAGCCGTAACCAAGGGTCTGATCCATAAAAATAAGGCGGCCCGCCAAAAATCCCGCCTGATGAAAAAATGGAACGCCCTGCAGGGTTGAGTTTCCCTGGGGTCTGAAGCCGCCGGGAAAGGCAATCCCTCTTGAAGGCGGCTGCCGAACGAATTCCCGCGCGATCCGCGGTGAACCGTCCGATACCCGGTCGACGTTCGTTCCAGCTGGCATCCTTGAGGGTCCCTGACCCCCCGGAGGCGCGCAAAAAGCCCGGAACCTGTTGGTTCCGGGCTTTTTCAAATCTTCTCCCCATCCGCCGGACCGCCGTCCAGAAGACGGCCGGTCCGATGCACCACGCCGAGGCACCGGGCCACCACCCGGCCCGTTTCCGTGGTAACGGTCATGTCGTAAAAGCCCGCCCGACGGGTCAAATGGCTTTCCTTCGCTTCGGCGTACAATCTCTCCCCCGCCTCGGCCGCCGCCAGAAACTGAACGGATACATGGGTGGCCAGGGAGACCCGTCCGTGGGAATTGCTGGCCACGGCGAAGGCATAATCGGCCAAGCTGAACAGCAAACCGCCGTGGGGCGTCCCGGCGAAATTGAAAAGATCCTCCGTCAAATCCACGGCGACCCGTGCATACCCCGGGCCCGCCTCGACCAGTTCAAAACCCATCCGCCGGGCAAAGGGGTCTTGGCGAAACCGCTCCACCCGCTCCGGCGGAAGGAAACTCCGTTCATCCGCCGAATTCTTCACCGCTTTTCCTCCCCATCCGTGTGATCGGGACCCAACACCGCCGGCCATCATCCCAACCGGGGAAGCAGTCCCATCGCTTCCTTCATTTTAATCAGCGTCTCTTGGGCCACCCGGCCGGCCCGTTCCGCTCCCTCCGCCAGCACGCGCTCCACGTCTCCCGACTGCCGCAATTCCCTGTACCGCTTCTGAATCGGCTGAAGGTGCTCCACGACCACTTCGGCCAGATCCCGCTTAAACTGACCGTATCCCACTCCCCGGTATCTATGTTCCAGGGAAGGGATGGATTCGTCCGCCAACAGGCTGTAGATGACCAACAGGTTGCTGATCCCCGGCTTCGCTTCCGGATCATAGCGGATCTCGTTTTCCGAATCGGTGACCGCCCGCTTGATCTTTTTCACGATGGTGTCGGGATCATCCAGCAGGGCGATGAAGTTGGCGGGGCTGCCGGCGGATTTGCTCATCTTTTTCCGGGGATTGTCCAACCCCATGATCCTTGCGCCCAATTTGCCGATCAAAGGCTCCGGCACCGTGAGCACATCGCCGTAATTCCGATTGAACCGCTCCGCCAAGTCCCGGCACAATTCCAGATGCTGTTTCTGATCTTCTCCCACGGGCACCGCATCGGCCCGGTAAAGGAGGATGTCCGCCGCCATCAGAACCGGATAGGTGTACAGGCCGACGGACACGCTGTCGGAACCCTTGCTCTTCTCCTTGAATTGGATCATCCGGTCCAGCTCTCCGACCCGGGCGACGCATTCCAGCAGCCAGGAAGCTTCGGCGTGAGCCCCGACATGGGATTGAATGAACATCGTCATTTTGTCCGGATCCAGCCCCGCCGCCAGATACAGCGTGGCCACCTCCATCGTTTTCTCCCGCAGATCCGCCGGATCCCGGGGAACCGTCAGCGCGTGCAGATCGACGACGCAGAAATAGCACTCCGCTTCATGCTGAAGCTGGACAAACCGTTTGAGGGCTCCCAGATAGTTGCCCAGATGAAGGTTTCCCGTAGGCTGAATGCCCGACAAAATCCGTTTCATCCCTTACCGCTCCTTTCTTCCTGAGTCCTTTAAACAAAAAACCCCCATCCCGGACAGGGACGAGGGATCGCCTCGCGGTGCCACCCTACTTCGCCTCCGCAAGGAGACGCACTTTTACGGAAATAACGGTCCGCCACCGGTTCCGCCTACACCGGCGCGCTTTGCGCCGTTTCGGGAAACTGCTCCGAAGCCCATTCACGCGGGAGGCGATCGGCTCGCACCATCCGCCGACTCTCTGAAACGACCCGTGCCGCGCTACTCTTCTTCTTCATCGCAATGCCTGTATTTGAAGGATGGAACTGGACGATCATGGGAATATGCATTATCGTAACTGAAAAAAGGAAGAAGTGCAAGGCGAATCACAATGCATGTCTTATTGTCCGTCACCGCCGCAGCCGTGTCAAGGGATCCCGGAAAAACCCGGGTTGTGCGGGACCTTTTCTTCCGTCCGCCAAATCGGGGAGGAAAGAAAAATGTGGTATAATAAACAACTGTGCATGACGAAAGGAGAGAATAACCCATGGGCAAAGCAACGACATCCAGCTTTCCTCGGCAAGCGGAACACGACATCGATCCGGTTTATCTGAACCGCTGGTCGCCGCGTTCCTTTCTCGACAAGGACGTGCCGGAAGAGCTGCTTTGGAGCCTTTTGGAGGCGGCGCGATGGGCTCCTTCCGCCTACAATCTGCAGCCGTGGCGGTTCATCATCGCCCGCACGCCCGAGGACCGGGAGAGGTTTTACACCTTTATCTCCGAATTCAACCTGTCCTGGTGCCGCAAAGCGCCCGTCCTCGTCCTGATGCTGTCCCAGCGGGTGTCGGAGCGCGGGGAGAACTTTTCCCACGCCTTCGACGCGGGGGCAGCCTGGGGCTTTCTGGCGCTGGAAGCCGTCCGCAAAGGACTCATCACCCATCCGATGACCGGGTTTGACATGAAAAAGGCCCGCGAGACGCTGGGCGTTCCGGACGAATACGCCATCCAGGCCCTGATCGCCATCGGATATCAGGGGCCGCGGGAAGCCTTGCCGGAAGAGCTGCGGGAACGGGAACAGCCCTCCCAGCGCCGGCCGTTGGATTCGCTGGTGTATGAAGGGATGTTCGGGCAAAAACCGGCGGGGAGGAAGTAAAAGGGCCCTCACGCGGCGGGAAAACGGCTTTGCGCTCCGGAGGCGGAATTATAAGGGAAAAAAGCGGCCATTCACCGCCTTGTACGCGACGGGCATGTCGGATATGATTATGCTAAAATAAAGGGGTACTTTCCCGACAACGCGCGCTTCGTCGGATTTGCCCACAGAATCCGTGCACACTGGAGGATCGGTCCATGACGCATGCAATTTCCCTCCACCCGCAGATCGCCTTCACGCTGGGTGTCGCCACCATGGCGTTGATGGTGATCATCCTCAGAATCCGGGCGACCAAACGGCCGGTAACGCCCAAGGGGATCATCATGCCTCCGCTGGGGATGAGCACCGGCTTTCTGATGTTTCTCCATCCGTCCACCCATTTTCCGGTTTGGTGGGGACTGATCGCCTTTTTGGCGGGAGCGGTCTTTTTGGCCACCCCCCTGATCTGGACCTCCCGGTTTGAAGTGGTGAACGGCGAGATCTACTTGAAACGTTCCCTTTCCTTCGTGGTGATCCTGTTGGTCCTGCTTTCGGTGCGCCTTTTACTGCACGGTTACGTGGAACAATACATCTCCATTCCCCAGACGGCCGGCCTGTTTTTCACCCTCGCCTTCGGGATGATCCTTCCCTGGCGTGCGGGCATGTATCTCCGATACCGCCGCCTCCGCCGGTCCCTCGCCGCCTCCGCCGGCGCGGAGCAGGGATGACAACGACAAAGCCTTCGATTTCCTTTTCCGGCTTCCTCAAGCCGGTTTTTTCAGCCCTTCGACGATCCCTCCTCCCCGGTATCCCCGGAGCTTTCGGTTTTCATCGTCTCTTCCGACACCACCTCAATCCCGTGCCGGCGAAGCAGGGCCGCGGTCACGCCAACGCCGGGCTTCTTTCCGCCGCTGAAGGTGCCGTCGTATATCATGCAGCTTCCGCAGGAGGGGCTTCGCTCCTTCAGGATCGCCTGCTTCGCCCCCACGGCCTGGGCGACGGCGAGGGCCTTGCGGGCTCCGGCGAGAAATTGCTCGGTCACGTCGTTGCCCCGATTGTCGATGACCCGGGCTTTTCCGTCCAGGACATCTTCACCGTCTCCGCCGACGATTTCGGCCGGATTGCGCGGAGTGGGAAGCCCGCCCTCCTGCTCGGGGCAAACGGGAATCGCCTTTCCTTCGCGCACCAATCGCCGGATTTCCTCCAGGGCGTTGTGCCGCTGATCGTACCGGCAGTGAATTCCGACAAAACAGGCGCTGACGATTTTCATGAAATCCCTCCCTTTCCCGTTCGTCCATCGATAGGATACCACATTGCCGGCGATCCATCGGAAGGTCCGGCAGGAAATCTCCGCCGGAAAAAGACAGACTGAAAACGGGAGTCGAAACCATGTTGAAAATGCCGTTTTTCGCTTTGCTCATCCTGGTCGCTCTGCCGATCCTGCTCATTACTGCAATGTGGCTCCGCATGCGCCGCCGCTTTCCGAAGGGGACGCCCGAAAACCCGAAGCGGCTCCTTCGTCCCCGCAAGTGGCGGGATGACGAAGTGACCGTGGGCTGGGTCGGCCACTCCACGGTGATGATCAATCTGTACGGTGTGAGAATCTTGACGGATCCGGTCCTGGGTCCCCGGGTCGGGGTTCAAGTGGGACCCTGGCAGATCGGACCGAAGAGACACGTCGCTCCGGCCCTGCGACTCGAGGATCTGGACCGGATCGATCTCATTTTGTTGTCCCACGCCCATATGGATCATTTCGACCTGCCCACCTTAAGAAAATTGGCCGGATCGCGAACGCGGGTGATCACCGCCGGGGGAACCTCCAAGCTGCTCAGGCACATGCCCTTCGGCGAAGTGACGGAACTTCAAGGGGAAAAAAGCGTGACCCTCTCGGATCTCGGCATGCGGGTGCAGGCGGTTCCCGTCCGCCATTGGGGAAACCGGTTCCCCTGGAACACCGGTTACGGATATACCGGATACCTCATTGAAAAAAACGGCGTCCGCCTGTTCTTTCCCGGCGACACCGCCTACACCCCGGAGTTCGTGAAACTGAGAAAGCGGGGGAAAATCGATTTGGCCTTCATGCCGATCGGCGCCTACTCCCCCGATTCCTTCCAGCGCAACCACTGCACCCCGGAGCAGGCATGGAAAATGTTCCTCGACACCGGCGCCCGGTGGCTGATGCCGATCCATTACGACACCTTCGTCCTTTCCCAGGAACCGGTGAAGGAACCGCTGACGCGCCTGCTGGCTGCGGCCGGGGAGGAAAAACACCGGATCGCCACCCGGAAACAGGGGGACGTATTCCGCTTCGGAAGGGCGGACGAAAAAAGTCCCCGACAAGGCGCGGGGCATGATTCTCCGGCCCATTCCATCCCGGAAAATCCCGTTCCAACGGAGGGATGAAGAGGACTTTTCCCCGGCGACGGTTCCCCCCTCCGTCCCTTACCGCATCCTTCCGGCCCCTTCCGCCTGGTCCCGGCCGAGCAGAAACAAAAAGCGTTCCAGAGCGAAGGTTTTGTCGATCTTTCCCGATTTGATCGCCTGGTCCGTTTCAATCGCCGAAAGGAGCAGCCGCCGCAACTGCCGCTCCGAGTAAGCCTTTCCCTGTCTGCGGGCCAGCTTCACCGGATATGGATGAAGACCCAGGAGGGAGGCGATCTCCCGATCCGATTTTCCCTGCGCGGCCAGCAGCTTCACCTGCAGCAGGATGCGGAATTGACGGATCATCAGCGCCAGGATGCGGATCGGCTCCTCCCGCTGATTCAGCAAATCGTACAGAATGGAGAAAGCCTCCTCCACCTTGCGGCTCGCCGCCCGGTCCACCAGTTTGAAAATATCCTCCTCCAGCGTCCGCGGAACCAGCCGGTCCACATCCTCGGCGGAAACCGTTCCCCCATCCCCCGCGTAAAGGGCCAGCTTGGCGCACTCGTTGTGAAGGAGGCGCAAGTCGCTGCCGACCTGCCGGATCAGCCGGCGGACCGCTTCCGGCTGGGGATTTGCGCCATGACGCCGGAACCGGTCGAACACCCATTTTTCCAATTCCCTTCCTTCCAGCGGATCACAGCGAACCGTCCGGACCGTCCTTTCCAATTTCTTGACGGCTTTTTTCCGGTTGTCCAGTTTCTCCTCCGGAACAAGCAACACCAGGACCGTCGTGGACAGGGGCTCATCCGCATAACGGAGAAGTTCCTCCAGGCGATGATCCACCTTTTGCTTCGCCTTGGCCGTCGAAAGAAACCGGGCGTTCCGGCCGATCACGATCCGCCGCCCGCCGAAGAAGGGGGGCGATTCCGCCTCCCGGACCAGCTGCTGCACCGCCACTTCGTCCAGGTCCACGACCACTTTGTTGAAGGAGGGATCCCCTCCCTCCAAAACCCTCTCCTGGATCGCATCGCAGATCTCTTCCATCAGGAAGGTCTCCCGGCCGTACAGCAAATAGACGGGCGCCAGGGTTCCCCGCTCGATTTCCCGCATCAGAGCGTCCATCATCCGCCGTCACCCCGGCCGCGCTCTTCCCCTTGTTCCTGCTCCTGCTGTTCCTCTTGCACTTGCTGTTCCCCTTGCCCCTTCTCCTCTTGCTTTTTCATTTCCTCTTGCTCTTCCTCATCCTCCCGCTTCGCTTCCACGTCGATGATCCGCACTTCCTGTGCCCCTTTCTCCGGCGGAGCGATTTCCACGCGGAGGGAGGTCGGGGAAACCCACTGGATGGAGGAGGCGCTCCCCTCCTCCCAGGGTTCCGAACGGAATTTTTCCTTTCCGTCCGCCGTCCGGACCACCACCCGGTTTCCTTCCACTTCCGCCCGGAACCGGCCATCGGGAGACCAGGCGGAGGGGGCGCGGGTATCGTTCTCCGGAGCGCTCATGGTCATGTTTTCGGAGGGGGAGGAAGCATCCTCCCTTTTCTCGGAGCTTGTCACGAGGACCTGATTGTCGGCGGGATCGGGTTCACGGGCTTCGAACCAGCCGGCCCAAAGACCGGCAAAGCCGATGAGAAGCACGGCCGCCGCCGCTCCGCCGCCAAGCCACCACGCGAACCGGCGCCGGGTGCCTTCGCCTTTCCCGGACGCTTCCCCGCCGGGAAGCTGCCCGGATTCGATCAAACGGTCCACCAAGGAGTGGGGCGGTGTCACCCGGGGCAACCGGGACAAGTCGTCGGACAATCGCTTGAGCCGCTCCGCTTCGGCGGCGCATCCGGTGCAGATGGACAGATGGCGCCGGAGAGACGATTGTTCTTCGGGAGTCAGATCTCCGTCCAGCTCCCTCTGAATCCACTCCAACGCTTCTTCGCACTTCACGGGACCACACCGCCTTCCTGGTATTCGGACAACCACTCCTGCAGTTTTTTCCTCGCGCGGAACAAATGGGATTTCACCGTGTTCAGCGGAACATCCATGGCCTCGGCGATTTCCTCGTAACTGAAATCATGGACATATCTCAGCACGATGGCCGTCTGCTGGGGCGGCGGAAGTTTCCGGAGTGCCTGCTGAAGATCCATCGCCACGCCGGGCCGTTCCACGGCGCTCCCCGCTTTGGGATCCGCCGGATTGATCCCCTCCGGATAAGGGATTTCCCGTTTTTTTCTGCGGAAATGGTCGATGCAGATGTTGGCGACGATCCGCTGTGCCCAGGTTTCAAACCGGGACTTTCCTTTGTAGGAGGAAAGCCGGTTATAGATGCGCAGCAGCGCCTCCTGGGTCGCGTCAAGGGCGTCGTGCTCGTTTCCGAGCAGGTAGTATGCCGTACGGTACACCGCCGCCTCCACCTCCCGCAGCAACCGGATGCACGCTTCCCGGTCACCGGCCTGCGCCCGTTTCACCCACTCCGGTTCGACCAATCCGATCCCTCCTGCCCCTTAGACGTATTCCGCCTACCCGATTGTTGCGGCGCACAACCCATAGGCAGTGATTTCATTGTACCACAAGACGCGGCGACATGACGGCGATCCGGGATGCCGGACCTTCACGCACAAAAATTGACAATATTGACTCCCAGTTATATACTTGACTGGCATGTCTCAACCTTTCAGGCGGGAGGGAAACGCAATGAAAGTGACCCGAAAAAATCCCGAAACCGTGGCGCCTCCCATCGGCACCTACACTCATCTCACCGTCGTGCCCCGGGGAGCCGATCTGCTCGTTCTTTCAGGCCAAGTGGGAAATGACCCCGAGGGGAACTTTCCGGACGATGTCGAATCCCAGTTTCAAAACGCCCTGGACAATGTGCGGCGCATCTTGGAGAGCGAAGGTGTCACCGTCGACCATATCATCAAACTCAACGTCTGGCTGACCGAACCCATCGATTGGAGCCGCTTCAGGGAGATTTTCGGCCGGTTCCACGGAGGAACGCCCCCGGCGATGACCCTGGGCTTCGTCTCCTCCCTGGCCCGTCCCTTCCTCAAGGTGGAAGTGGAGGCGTGGGCGGCAAGGTGGGAAACCGCAAGCAGCAAGGATGAAGGCTGACAGAGGCGATGTCCGTGTCCTATGAGAGCGTGCTCATCTATTTCCGGAAGATGAACGATTTTGTGCAGTCCTTGAAAGGGATCCCGGAAAGGTGGTGGCTGATGCCGATTGCCGAGGGAAAGTGGTCTCCGGGGGAAATCATCGCCCATTTGATTGAGTGGGACCGGTTCCTGCTGGACGAACGGCTGAACCGGCTCCGGCCCGGCAAGACGGTGCCCCCCGCCTCGGTAGAGGCGGACGAACTAAACGCACGGGCCGCCCGATGGGCTCGGGAAGAGGCCTCCCGGGAGGAAGTGCTGGCCGCCTTCCATCACACCCGCACGCGTTTGCTCAAGCGCCTGGAATCGGTTCCCGGAACAGACCGGGACGCCCCCTTCTTCATCGGGAACCGCTCCCTGACACTGACGGATTATCTAAAAGGGTTGGCCGACCACGATGAACATCATCGAAAACAAATTGAAGCCTTTCTCCACACACGCGACGGATCGCGGAATGGCCCTGCATCCGAATAGCGCGAGGGTTTCGGTTGCAAACTCGCACAAGGGCTGTGAAGTTTCCCGGGTCGATGGAGAACGACCCGGGGGTTTTCCCTTCCAAAACTTCACCCGCTTTCCTTCTCCTTTCCCGACCACAGCTTCAGCATCTGCTCCCTTCTCATGTTCTCCTTGATGTTTCCCAACTGAATTTGTATGCGCTCCAGGGTTTCGCTGATGCTTTTCAAGTGGGAAGCGATCTTCTCCATGCAGCGAATGAACCAAACGGTGTAAATCAAACCGATGATCAAGGCGATGAATTCCACAGCACACCCTCCTCATCCGTGACGCCCTTTTCCTTTCCCGACGCCAGCATCGTTTCCACCCGCATCCTCCCCGAAGAGTCGATCCGCACCGTCACGGCCCCGTGCCGGTCCGTCCGCCAGACCCGGGTGCCCTGCTCCTTCAGCCGCTGGAGCACTTCCGGCGCCGGATGGCCGAAACGGTTGTTTTCCCCCACGGAGATCACGGCATGGGCGGGCCGCGTCTCCTTCAGCCAGGCGGGATGGGTGGATGTGCGGCTCCCGTGGTGGGCCACCTTCAGCCAGTCCACCGGCGGCAGATCCCAGGCGGCGGCGATTTCCCGCTCCGCCCGCTCCTCGATGTCCCCGGTCATCAGCACCGTCCGCCCGTAGGCGTAAAGGAGAAAGACGACGGAATCATCATTGGTCGCCTCCCCGGTCGAAACCTCTCGCCCGGGATGGAGAAACTGCCAGGCGACTCCGGGCTCCAGGGATCCGCCGCTTCCCCGAGGAGCCGTGTACACCTCCGCTCCCCGATCCGCAAGGAGCCGCATCAACCGCCGCTCCACTTCGGAACCCGGCGGGTGGGGATTGCGGATCACCCGTCGCACCGGAAAGCGCTCGACCACCGCCGCAAGTCCCCCCACATGGTCGGCGTCGCCGTGGGTGATCACCAGGTAATCGATTCTCCGGATGCCCCGGTATTTTAGATAGGGAATCACCACATCCCGGCCCGTGTCATGTTCCTTCCGCCGCCTTTGCCAATCCTGCCGGGGAACCGGAAGGGTCCCTCCCCCGTCCACCAGGATCACCTGTCCGCCGGGGGTCTCGATGACGGCGCAGTCTCCCTGCCCCACATCCAGAAACGCGATCCGCACCTCCCGCTCCCGCGCCAAGGCCTCCGGCGACCAGGCGAAGGCGACGAGGCCGAGCATCAAAAGCAGAAAAGCGGTCCGGTGCAGGGCCCTCCTGCGCACTTCCCCCGTCCAGGCGAACAATCCCTGAAAACAAACCGCGGCATAGGCCGCCAGCCACCAGACCGGCGGCGGCGCCCAGGCCGGATGCGCCCCATTCCATCGCGCAAGGAAGTCGGTCCCCCGCAACAGCGCCGACAGCACGGAAGAGGACAAAAACGCCGGAAAAAAGGCCAATCCCTCGTGCACCGCCCCCAGCGCCAGGGCGAGCATCGCCAGGGGGATGACCAGCAGGCTGACAACCGGAACGGCCGCCAGGTTGACCGCCCAGGAGAGGAAGGAAAACTCGTAAAAATGGTAAATGATCAGGGGAAACGAGGCCAGCTGGGCGACCAGCGTGACGGCGGCGAGCTGGTTGAGCCATGCCCAGGGAAAGGGCATGATCCGGGAAACGGGACCTGCCGCCACCAGCAGGGCCAGGGTGACGGCGAAGGAGAGCTGAAATCCCGGTTGAAACAGCATGTAGGGATTCCAGGCCAGAAGCGCCCAGGCCGCCACCGCCAAAAAGGTGAGGCCGTCCCTAAAGCGGCGGAGAATCACCGCCAGAAGGGCAAGGCCCGCCATGATGGCCGCCCGGACCACCGGCGCTCCCGCCCCGGTCAGCAGCGCCACCAGCGGCAGAAGCAGGAGCACCGTCCCCGCCGCCTTTTCCCGGGTCAGGCCGATTCCCTTCAACAGCCCGTAGATCGCGCCCACAAACACCCCGACGTGCAGGCCGGAGATGGCCAAAAGATGCGCAAGGCCGAGGAGGGCGAAGTCCGCCTCCGCGTCCGGCGGAACGGCTTCCCGCTCCCCCAGGATCATTCCGCGCACCAGGCCGGCGATCTCCTCCGGGTAAAGGGCCTCCAACCGCTCCCCCAACCATCGGCGCAGATCGTCGATGTCCGCCCGGAGGTCCAAAGAGGCATCCGAAACCGCCTGAACCCGCGACAGGCCGTCGATCCGGGCCGTCCAATGGATCCCCTGCATGTAAAGATAACGGCGGTAATCAAAGCCCCCCGGGTTGCGGGCGGGAGAGGGGCGTTCCAGGATGGCGGACGCCGAAAGCTCCATCCCCCTCTTCCACTTCCGGGCCAACTCCTGCTCCCGGGCGCTGCGCAGCGTCACCCGGGCCGCCACCCGTTCTCCGGGGAGCGAAAGGGGACGCTGCCCCTCGAGGGCCAGGAAGCGCACCTCCAGGGTGAAGCGCAGCCGATCCCCGTCCACCTCCGGCGCCGATGCGATCCGTCCGCCGACCTGCGCCCGCACTTCCCCCGCATCCGCCGGAACCGCCTCGGCAATCGCCGAGCGGTTTCCCTCCTCCGTCCAACTCAGGTGGGCTCCGCCGGCGAAGAAGCCGACAAAAAACAGAAAAAGGGGCAGCAAGCGCCGGAAATAGCGGTGTTCCAGCCATCCGGCCGCAGCCATGAAAACCGACGCCCCCGCCCAGAGGCGCCAGTCTCCGGACGTCTTCGCCGCCAGAGCGATTCCGAAAATCCATCCCGAGACGAAGACCACCAAGGGACGCCGCACTTGCCATCCCACCCGCCGAAGTTGAGATAGGGTTCGACAAAAAGGAACAAAATTCCTCCCTTTCCATCGACGGCGCACAAGCCAACGCGCTCCCCCACCCCCCGGCGGCACCGCGGACTTCCTGCCCGGATGCATGCGCACCGCTTTCGGAAATCAAAATCAAACGGGGACCGGAACGTGCGTTCCGCATCCCCGCAATCCCTTATGCGCTCCGGGAAGAGATCTCCCCCCCGACCGCTCCCTTCCTCCAGAGGAGCAGGTAAAGAACGACGACGGGGGCCAAAATGACGCCGGAAGCGATCAATCCGGCGGAAACGGTGCCCTTCCACACCACCGCTCCGACCAGGGGGCCTCCGAAGATCTCCCCCAGGGAATTCACCTGCCCCTGGGTGGACAGGATGGTGGCCCGCCGGCGGGAGTCCCGGATTTGTTCGTTGAGCCACGCGCTGTAGATCGGCTCGTTGGTTTTCCGCAGGACGGCGGCGGCCCAATAGGCCGCCAGGGCGATCCACCACTCGCCGGCCAGGGCAAAGACGACAATCGCCAAAACCAGCAATCCGTTCAGCATCAGGAGCACCCACACCTTTTCCAGGCGCCCCGTCCGCTCCAGCCGGCGACGGATGCCCTCGACGGCCAAAATGTTCATCACCAAGGCCCCGGCGTTGATCAAGCCGATCCAGACCACTTCGTTCAGATTGCCGATCCCCGGCAGGGTCACGTTTTCCAGCAAGTGAAGGGTCCACAGGCGGTCAAACCCCTCGCTGTACAGACCGGTGAGCAGGCTGATCAAAAGGGCGGCCTTCAGAAGGGGACTCCTCCGCATCGTCCATAGCCCCGTTTTGAAGGTGTCCCAGGCCGATCGCCAGGGGTTGTGGCGCAGGGCCGGGGAGGGGGCGAAGCCGGTTTCGGGAAACGCGAGGGCCGCAACGGGGGAGAGCCCGATCAGCAACAGGCCGGACAAAATAAGCGGCAGGTTCAACGCGACATTGGCCAGCAAAACGCCGGCCAGCATCCCCAAAAGGGAAAACATCTGGCCGATCTGGGTTCCCCTTAGAAACACCCCCTCCAGCCGCTTCGTCTTCAGCTCGTCGGCGATCCAGGCCTGATCCGCCCCGCTCAGAAAGGTGTACCCCACCCCCCACAGCACCTGGGCCGCCAGCACGGCGACAAACAGGGGAACCACCCCTTGCAGCAAAAACCCGCATCCCACCATGAGAAGCCCGATCGCCATGGACCGCTTCCGGCTGTACAGGTCCGCCACAACCCCCGTGGGAATCTCGAAGAGGAAGACGGACAGCTCCAGGGCAAAACCGGTCATCAGCAGCTGAAAGGCATCCATCTCGACGGTCCGAATGTAATAGACGCCGGCCGCCGTCGACATCAGCGCCATGGAAAGGGCGACGACGGCGCAATACAAAAGGTACATCCGATAGGCAAACGCATTCTTCATCCGGAAATCCCCCTCCTGGTGCTTTCCGAACACGAGGGCGATTTCCATCCCAATACAAAAGGGCACGGACGAACCGGTGTTCATCCATGCCCCGACCGTCAGCCATCAACCGGAAAGGCATTCGGCAACGGTTTTTTCCATCGGAAGGGAGATGGGAAATGCCACCGTGTTCATCGCAAATCGGAAAAAAGGCATGGGAAAGAAACCTGACCTGCGCCAGGTTTTTCCGCTCCTGTTCACTCGTTCTCGGTGTTTAGTGACAGAACACGGTGGGCAAAGACAATCCCCTCATTTCAAAACACAGTTGATATTATCATACACTCCAAACGTTCTTCCGGCAAGGGAAAAAGCGCCGCCCTTCACCCTCCGGCCTCCAAATCCACCGGCAGCTCCTCCTCCAGAACAACCTCTTCCGCCCGGACGCGGCATTTGTAGGCCCGGACCAGCACCCCGCCCTCCGCCGCTTCCCTCAGCTTCCGGGCAAAGGCCGGGTCCCTTTGGGCAAAGGGCTCAAAGCGCGTCGCATTCCCCATCAAAGCGACAAAAACGACGGCGGAGCAGGCTCCGCTTTTTCTTAGCCGAATCAGCTCGTCCAGGTGGCGCCTCCCCCGCTCCGTCGGTGCATCGGGAAAGCGGGCGATCCCATCCTCCTCGTAGGTGACGCCCTTCACTTCCACCCAAGTGCTGCCGCCGATCAAAAAATCCATCCGGCTCCCCTGCCGGCGCACTTCTCCCCGAACCTCCCCGGACAGCCAATCGACGGCTCCCTTTTTCACCGCTTCCGCAAACACCCGGTTGGCCCAGGCGGAAACGATGCAGAACCAGTGTTCCCTTTTCCGGACAAAGGCCAGGCTGTACCGGGTTTTCCGACGGGGGTTGTCCGACTCAAGAAGCATCACCTCGGCACCGGGCAGCAGCAATTCCTTCAGCCTTCCCGTATTGGGAACGTGGACCCGTTCCACCCGATCCCCGAGACGGACCAGCGCTTCAAAGCGATTGGGACGCTCCAGAAAAACGGCCGGAACCTTTTTTCCTTGGACAATCATCCTTATCCCCCTTCTTCCACGGGCCCGAAGGAACAAAAGAAAACCGCCCCGGCCGAAACCTCAACCGGTGCGGAAACAACCTTTTTCCCGTCCGATCCGCGAAGAGGCGTCAAAGTCCGTACAGCTCCCCGTACTTCGACCGGAGATAACGCATGTAGGGCTCGATGGTCATCGGGCCGCCGGTGATCCGTTCCACCAGCTCCGCGGCGGTGAACTTCGACCCGTGCCGGTAGATGTTTTCGGTCAGCCAGCGGCGCAAGGTCCCGAATTCTCCCCGCTCCATTTCGGAAGGAATTTCCGGATGGGCTTTGAGAGCCGCTTCATAAAAGAGACCGCTCAGGACGTTGCCCAGGGTGTATCCCTGAAACATCCCGCCGATCATTTCCTGGTACCAGTGCATATCCTGAAGGACGCCGGTCCTGTCGTCAGGCGGCTCGATTCCCAGGTCGGCCTTCATCCGCTCCCGCCACGCCTCCGGCAGGTCCCGGACCGCAAGCCGCCCCTCCAGGAGATCCAGCTCGAAATCGAAGCGCATGATCACGTGCAGATTGTAGGTCACCTCATCGGCATCGGTCCGAATGAGGGAGCGCTCCACCTTGTTGATGGCCCGGTAGAAGGTGTCCAGATCGACGGAGCCCAATTCGCCGGGGAAAACCTTCTGAAGGCGGGGATAAAAGTAGTTCCAGAATTCCCGGCTTCTTCCGACGATGTTTTCCCACAGCCGGGACTGGCTTTCGTGCACGCCGGAGGATGCGCCCTCCGCCAGGGGGGTTCCCTCGTAATCCCGGTTGATCCCCTGCTCATACATCGCGTGACCCGCCTCGTGGATGGTGCTGAACAGGGCCTCCCTCAGGTCATCTTCCTTCACCCGGGTGGTGATCCGCACATCTCCCAGGGAAAACTTGATCATGAAGGGATGCGCCGTCAGATCCTGCCGTCCCCGGTCCAGGTCGTAACCGAGGCGCTTGATTACCTCGAGGCCGAACGCCAGCTGTTTGTCCCGGGGAAAGGTTTGCCGGACGCAGGCATCCGAAACGGCGGGCTTTTCGGTGATCGCCTCCACCAGGGGGATGAGTTGCCGGCGCAGTTCGGCAAACAGAGGGCGAATCACGCTCACGGGCATGCCGGGATCGCTGAAATCGATGAGCGGATCGGCAATATGTTCATATCCCGGGAAGAATTCGGCGAGCCTCCGGCTGTACTCCAGGGTTTTCTCCAGATTGGGCCGGGCGACCTCGAAGTCGTTTTCCTCCCGGGCCCGCATCCACACTTGGTACGAATCGGACTGGTGCTTGTAAAACTCCGAAATGAAATCGGACGGGATCTTGACCGCCTTCTCATACTTCCGCCGCGTGGCCCGGATCAGTCCGGCCTCGTCGGAATCGGCCGGAAGCTCCTTTTCATACTCCCGCAGATCCTCCAGCAGCTGCCCTACGGCCGGATCCGTCAGCTTTTCGTGGGAAATCCTTCCCAGGGTCGCCAATTGGCGGGCCCGCGCCTCGCCGCCTCCCGAAGGCATGTAAGTGGCCTGGTCCCAAAACGCGAGGGATAAAATGGCTTCCAAATCATTGATTTCCTGCACGCGCCTCCGCAGTTGCGCCAGTTTCTCTTTCACGGAATGCCTCCTCCACTGCTTAAAGTCTGAAAGAAAAGTCCCGGGGATCTCCCGCAAAAAAGAATATGCGGAAAGCCCAGGGAAATTGTTCCGTGGCGGGAATTTCCCCTCTATCGCCGGGCAAGTCCCCGAGGGAAAGAAAATCCCCTTTCACAGGGGTTCCATCTCTAGTCTCTTTTCAACGGGGGTGAGAAAATCCCCTCTTCTCCCGCCCAATAAATCGGACGGAAGGAGCTAGGTGCGAATCGCCCCTTCACACCCGGGGCAGCGTGATTCCCCGCTGATGCTGGTATTTGCCCTGCTTGGCCCGGTATGAAACCTCGCAGGGTTCATCGCTCTCGAAGAAAAGAACCTGACACAAGCCCTCGTTGGCGTAAATCTTGGCGGGCAAAGGGGTGGTGTTGGAAATCTCCAGCGTGACGTATCCCTCCCATCCCGGCTCAAAGGGGGTCACGTTGGTGATGATCCCGCAGCGGGCGTAAGTCGATTTTCCGACGCAGACGGCGAGAACGTTTTCCGGAATGCGGAAATATTCCACGGAACGGGCCAAGGCAAAGGAGTTGGGGGGGATGATGCACACATCTCCCTTGAAATCGACGAAGGAATTGGAATCGATGTTCTTCGGATCGATGACGGTATGAAGGGCGTTGTGAAAAATCTTGAATTCGTCGGCGACGCGCAGATCATAGCCGTAACTGCTCAATCCGTAGCTGACGGCTTCTCCCTTGCCCACGTTCCGATCGACAAACGGCTCGATCATCCCGTGTTCCAGAGCCATCTTGCGGATCCACTTGTCCGATTTGATCGTCATTGTCCGATGCTCCTTTTCAACCCTTTTTCTCCCCCATTGTACAACATGTCCGGAAATGCGTCATGATGCCTCCCAAAACCCGGACGGAAAAAACCGGACGCTTTCCTCCGAAAAGCCGGAAGGGGGAAAGGCGGCCGCGGCCCTTCCTTTTCTTGCGCGCAGGGCTCTGCGGAAGCGGCAGGATCTATGCTCCCCAAGAAAAAACGCCCGTCTTCCGACAGGCGAAATCAGCTTTTGGCGGGCACGGGATTTTCATCCACCGCCCAGGACAAACATCTTTTTTTCCGACAGCGCTTCGGCCAGGTCGGCGATCAGGTCCTCGGCGCTTTCCAAACCGACCGAGAGGCGGAGAAGTCCGTCGGTGATGCCCCGGCGCTCCCGTTCCTCCCGGGGCATCGACGCATGGGACATCGTGGCCGGATGGGACAGGATGCTTTCCACCGCTCCCAGGCTGACGGCAACCAGGGGAAGGGTCACCCTTTTCAGAACCTGCATGGCCCTCTCCCGGCTCCCCACGTCGAAGGAGAGGACCGCCCCGTTGCCCCGGGCCTGTTTGGCCTGCAGGCGGTACCCGGGATGCCCGGGCAGACCGGTGTAATACACCCGTCGGACCGCCGGGTGATCCGCGAGCCATTCGGCGATCCGCGCCGCGCTCCTCGCAGAGACATCCATCCGGGCCTTCAGGGTTTTCATTCCCCGAAGCAGCAACCAGGCATCCTGCACCCCCAAAACGGCTCCGACGGTGTTTTGCAGCGCTCCGATCCGTTCCGCCAGTTCCTCCCCCTTGGCCACCACCAGACCGGCCACCACGTCGCTGTGGCCTCCGAGAAATTTGGTGGCGCTGTGCACCACGATGTCCGCTCCGAGCTCCAGCGGCGTCTGGTAATAGGGGGTCAAAAAGGTGTTGTCGACGATCAGGATCAGGCCGCGGGAGCGGGCGATGGCAGCCGCCCCGGCCAAGTCGGTCACCTTCAGGGTGGGATTGGAGGGCGTCTCGACGAACAGTCCCCGGGTTTCCGGCCGGATCGCCGCTTCCACCTGCTTCAAATCGGTGGTGTCCACAAAGGTGCAGGAGATCCCCAGGCGGGAGAGAACCTGGGTGAGCACCCGGTAGGTTCCCCCGTACACATCCCGGGACACGACGAGATGATCGCCGGAGGAAAACAGCAGGAACACCGTGGAAATCGCGGCCATTCCCGAGGAGAAGGCGAACCCCCGGACGCCCCCCTCCAACTCCGCGATGGTCCTCTCCAGAGCGAGCCGGGTCGGATTGCCGGAACGGGCGTAATCGAACCGGCCCGGCCGGTCCGGATCGGACTGATGATAGGTGGAAGCCAGGTAGACCGGGATGCTGGCCGCCCCGGTATGGGGATCGATCTCATTGCCGTTGTGAAGAAGCCGGGTTCCGAACTCCACCGGTTCCTCCTCCTCTCACGATCCTTTCCGCCCGGGCCAAAGCCTGGTTCACGTCCTCGATCAGGTCCTTCGGATGCTCGATGCCGACGGAAAGGCGCAGCAGCCGGTCGCAGATTCCCATGGACCGCCGCCTTTCCTCGGGCAGGTCCGCATGGGTCTGGGTGGCGGGATAGGTGATGAGGCTTTCCACACCGCCCAGGCTCTCCGCAAAGGAGATCAGCCGGAGGGACCGGAGAAAGGGGGCCACCAGACCGGCATCCTTCACCCGAAAGGAAATCATTCCCCCGAAACCGGCCGCCTGGGAGCTCTGCACCGCCGCCGCCTCCGGATCAAAGGCGGGATAAAACACCTGCTCCACGAGCGGATGCTCCGCCAGGGCACCGGCCAAGGCTTCCGCGTTGCTCTGATGGCGCTCCATCCGGAGCGCCAGGGTCTTCATCCCCCTCATCAGCAACCAGGCGTCCTGGGGGGCGAGCACCGCGCCGATGGAGTTGTGAAGGAAGCGCATCTTCTCGGTCAGTTCCTCCCCCTTGGTCACGATCAGGCCCGCCAGCACGTCGTTGTGGCCGCCCAGATACTTGGTGGCGCTGTGGATGACGATGTCCGCCCCCAGGGCGAGCGGCCGCTGCAGATAGGGGGTCATGAGGGTGTTGTCGACGATCAGAATCAATCCGTGGCGCCGGGCCGCTGCGGCCAGGGCGCGGAGATCGGCCACCTGCAGCAACGGGTTGGTCGGCGTTTCCACGAACAGGGCTTTGGTTTGGGGGCGGATCGCCCTCCGGACGGCGGAGAGGTCCCGCATGTCCACATAGCTGAAGGACAGGCCGTATCTCGCGAGCACCTGTTCAAACAGCCGGTAGGTCCCGCCGTACAGATCCAGGGAAACGACCAGGTGATCCCCCCGGGAAAACAGGCCCATGACCGTCTGGATCGCCGCCATCCCCGAACTGCAGGCAAAACCGGCGTCTCCCCCTTCCAGGGCGGCGATCGCCTCTTCCAACACATCCCGGGTGGGATTGGCCGTCCGGGCATAGTCGTAACCGGTGCTTTCCCCGAGGGCGGGATGGCGGTAGGCCGTCGCGTGGTAGACGGGATAACTGACTGCTCCGGTGCCTTCATCCTTCCGGGTTCCGATTTGCGCCAATCGGGAGTCGAGATGCACGCCGATCCCTCCCAGATGTGTGTGCATGTCCAAAAACGGCCGGACAGCCGCGGCTTCTTCCCTGAACCCTGCTCCGGGTCAGACCCCCACCGCGCTCTGGCTCTTTTTCAGCGCCTGGTCCAGGTCATCGATCAAATCCTCCACCGCTTCCGTGCCCACCGACAGGCGGACCAGATCCGGCGTCACCCCGGTGGACAACTGTTCCTCGGGCGTCAGTTGCTGGTGAGTGGTGCTGGCCGGATGAATCACCAGGGATTTGGAATCGCCGACGTTTGCCAGGTGGGAGAACAGCTTCAGGCTTTCGATCAGTTTCTTCCCGGCCTCCAAGCCTCCCCGGATACCGAAGGTGAGAATGGCGCCTTGTCCCTTGGGCAGGTATTTCTTCGCCAATTCATGGGACGGATGGTCCTCCAACCCCGGATAGCTGACCCATTCCACCGCGTCGTGCTCCCGGAGGTAGCGGGCGATTTTCAGCGCGTTTTCGCTGTGCCGCTCCATCCGCAGGTGGAGCGTTTCAAGCCCCTGCAGGAACAGGAAGGCGTTGAAGGGCGACAGGGCCGCGCCAATGTCCCGCAACAGTTGTACCCGGGCCTTGATGATGTAGGCCATGGGACCCACCGCTTCGGTGTAGGACACGCCGTGATAGCTGGGATCCGGTTCCGTCAATTCGGGGAACTTGCCGTTCGTCCAATCAAACTTCCCCGAATCGACGATCACGCCCCCGATGGACGTTCCGTGGCCGCCGATGAATTTGGTCGCGGAGTGAACGACGATGTCCGCCCCGTAATCAAAGGGCCGGCACAGGTGCGGGGTTGCGAAGGTGTTGTCGACGATCAGGGGAATCCCCGCTTCATGGGCGATGGCAGCCACCGTCTCCAGATCGAGCACATCCAACTTGGGATTGCCGATGATCTCCCCGAAGACGGCCCGCGTCCGATCGGTGATCGCCCTGCGGAAATTCTCCGGATCGGAGGGGTCGACGAATTTCACCTTGATGCCCAGCTTCGGAAGGGTGTAGTGAAACAGGTTGTAGGTCCCCCCGTACAGGCTGCTGGAGGAGACGATTTCATCCCCCGCCTTGGCGATGTTCAAGATCGAATAAGTGATGGCCGCCTGGCCGGAGGCCGTCGCCAAGGCTCCCACACCGCCTTCCAGGGCGGCGATGCGCTTTTCAAACACATCCTGCGTCGGGTTCATGATCCGGGTGTAAATGTTGCCGAACTCCTTCAGGGCAAACAGATTGGCCGCGTGTTCAGTGTCGCGGAAAACGTAAGAAGTCGTCTGGTAAATGGGCACCGCCCGCGACAGGGTGGTGGGATCCGGTTCCTGCCCCCCGTGCACCGCCAAGGTCTCCGGCCGATACTGCCTTTCTTCCGCCATCGACGATTCCTCCTTTTTTTAAATAAAAAGCCTCTTCCCTTATCCAGAGAAGAGGCTGCTTGGTGATGCCGCTCTCCTCTTATCTCTCGGAAACCCGAAGGTTTCCGCAGGAATTGGCACCTTCCGGACGGTGTCCGGGGTTGCCGGGCTTCATCGGGCCAGTCCCTCCGCCGCTCTGGATAAGAGTGCTGCATGCGGTATTCCCTTGTCATTCCCGTCTGAAAACTTGTATTTAATTATAAGGGATTCCCCAGAATTTCGTCAACATTCTTTTTTCAAAAAATGCGTACCCGAAGACGCCCTCTCCACCGCCGGCAAAGTCGAATGCGTTGAAAGCCCGGCCGACCCAACCGGTGAATAAGGGTCGGCTTTCCGCTTTTCAACGGCAAAAAAAGTTTCATTCATATGCTCGCGATGGATGCGACGAAAAAATGGGTTTCGTCGCTGTATCGGTCCACGCCATGCCCCGATGTTCCACATAGGATAATTTGCAACGTTCACTCAGGGGAGGTTGGAAAGGTTGAAATCAAAAGCGCGGCTGACCGGGCGGGTCATCTTCAGAGGGGATCCGGGCTATGAACGTGCGCGCAAGAATTGGGATCCCCATACGAACAGATTTCCCAAAGTGTTTGTGTTTGCCCAAAGGACGCAAGATGTAGCAAACGCCATCAGATGGGCCCGTGAGAACCGAGTCCCCATTCGCGCCAGAAGCGGAAGGCATGCGTTGGAAACAAATCTCTCCCAGGTCAACGGGGGAATTGTCATCGATGTAAGCGATATGAAAAACATCTGGTTGGATAAAAAAAGGGGAATTGCGATCGTCGAGACGGGCAACACCGTGGGAAGAATCGTGAAGACCCTCGCACGGCAAGGATTTATGGCACCCTTTGGTGACAGCCCTTCCGTCGGCATCGGCGGCATCACACCCGGCGGGGGAATCGGGCCTCTCCAGCGATCGATCGGCCTTCTCAGCGATAACCTGATCGGCGTGGAAATGGTGGATGCGAAGGGAAGGGTGATTCGTGCAGACAAAAACCATCACGCGGACCTCCTGTGGGCTACCCGCGGAGGTGGCGGCGGAAACTTCGGGATATATACCAAATACAAATTCAAAGTGCATCGTGCCCCAGCCGGGGCGACAGTATTCCGCATCATCTGGCCATGGAATCAGTTCGCAAAGGTATTCAGAGTATGGCAGCGATGGGCTCCTTCCGTCGATACGAGGCTGGGCACCTACTTGGAAATCGGCCCGAAAATCGGAGGCCGTGTCACCGTGCAGGGGCTGTTCCTGGGACCAAAAAGGGAGGCCGTACGCCTGTTGAAGCCTGTATTGAGCGTCGGCACTCCCACGACGAAGATCATCCGGTGGTTGTCATACCCGAAAGCAGTAAACTTTTTGTTGCCTCCCGATCCAGTCCTTACCCAAAGGTGGAGCAACCAGTTCTCTTCCGGTTTCGCGATCCGCCCGTTCCCGGAAAGGGCGATTCAGGTCATGCGTCAATTTTTAGAGAAAGCGAAACCGGGATCCCCCGCAGGTTTCTTTTTCCTCAACTGGGGCGGCGCTGTAAGCCGCATCCCCCCTGAGGCGACGGCGTTCTTCTGGCGGAAAGCCAAATTTTACATCGAGTGGAACAGTTCATGGATCAAACGTTCCGAAGCCGCCAAAAATATCGCCCTTGTCCGCGACACGCGCCGGAAGCTCCAACCTTTCATCGTCGGGTCCTATATCAACGTTCCGGACCAAGGAATTAAAAATTCCGGGCCGGTTTACTACGGAGCAAACTACCCCCGATTGCGAAGGGTAAAAGCCAAATACGATCCTGAAAATGTGTTTCGCTTCCCTCAAAGCATCCCCCCTGCCTTCCGGAGATAAGTTCAGAATCCCCACCCCCTCCCCCTCGGAACGCCCCTCCTTTGCCAATACCCTCCTGCATCGGAACAGGTGGCGCCAACCTCCTGCAAAAGAAGACCCGGGGGTTTCCCCAAATGAAGTCGATCATTGATTCCGACGCCGCTTCCGACTACAATGTGGATAAGTGATTTGGGGAACATGCCCACAAAAGGAGGACGCCATGACCACGAGCGAAGCGATTATCGAACTGACAGAACGCTACGGAGCAAACAACTACCATCCCCTTCCGATCGTCCTTTCCAAGGGGGAGGGTGTCTGGGTGGAAGATGCCGACGGCAATCGGTACATGGACATGTTGAGCGCCTATTCGGCCCTCAACCACGGCCATCGTCACCCCCGGATCATCGCCGCCCTCAAGGAGCAGGCGGACCGGATCACCCTCACCTCCCGCGCCTTCCACAACGATCAATTGGGGAAATTTTACCAGAAGGTGGCGGAACTGACGGGAAAAGAGATGGTCCTGCCGATGAACACCGGGGCGGAGGCGGTGGAAACGGCCATCAAGGCGATCCGCCGCTGGGCCTACGACGTGAAGGGAATCCCCCGGGATCAGGCGGAGATCATCGTCTTTGAGAACAACTTCCACGGCAGGACCATCACCGCCGTCTCCCTCTCTTCCAACGAAGAGTACCGGCGGGGATTCGGCCCGCTGACCCCCGGCTTCAAAGTCGTCCCCTACGGGGACATCGACGCCCTCCGAAAGGCGATCACCCCTCACACCGCCGCGGTCCTGATGGAACCGATCCAGGGAGAAGCCGGCGTGATCGTCCCGCCGGAGGGATTCCTGAGGAACACCTATGAGCTGTGCCGGGAACATCGCATCCTGTTTGCCGCCGACGAAATCCAAACCGGATTCGGACGGACGGGCAAACTGTTCGCCTGTGACTGGGAAGGGGTCAAGCCGGACATCTACATCCTCGGCAAAGCGCTGGGAGGAGGCGTCATGCCCATCTCCGCCACCGCCGCCGACCGGGAGGTGCTGGGCGTTTTCGAACCGGGCTCCCACGGTTCCACCTTCGGCGGAAACCCCCTGGCCTGCGCCGTGGCCGTCGCCGCGCTGGAAGTGCTGGTGGAGGAACGCCTGCCGGAGCGCTCCCTGGAACTGGGCGAGTACTTCCGCTCGGAACTTCTCAAGATCCAAAACCCGATCATCAAGGAAGTGCGCGGCAAAGGGCTGTTCATCGGGATGGAACTTTACGAGCCGGCCCGCCCCCACTGCGAGCGGCTGGCGGAAGCCGGGCTCTTGTGCAAGGAAACCCACGAAAACACGATCCGCTTCGCCCCTCCCCTCACCATCACCCGGGAGGAGCTGGACTGGGCCCTGGAGCGGATCCGGAAAGTCATGTCGGCCTGAGATTTCGGCCGCCGGGCAGCAAACCACCCCCGCCTCGATGAAGTGCACCCCTTAAAGTAGACACAGGAAAACACCCCTGTGAAAATTACTTTAAGGGGTGATTTTCGTGGCAAGAAAAGGACAGAAATTCAAGACATATAGCTTTGAACTGAAAAAGAAGGCAGTGGAAATGAGGCTTCAGGGCATTCCCAAGGCAAAGATTGCTGAAGAGCTGGGGATTCAAGATGTGGGGCGATTAAAGATCTGGATGCGGAAATACCGGGAACAGGGCGATTTTGGGCTAATGGAGCACAGAGGGAGGCGGAAAGAGTACAAGGACCTGGAACGGGAAGTCAAAAGGCTGCGACTGGAGAATGATGTCCTAAAAAAGTGGCTGGAGATTTTGGCAAGGGAGGGAAA